>DAIRDY010000044.1:4403-13112 GCA_036795935.1 Moraxellaceae bacterium
GGCTGGCGGCTGGCTCTGCAGGGCGTGCAGGGACGGCTGGATGACGCGGCGCTGACCTTGCCCGCGCTCGGCCTGCGCCAGCAGGATGAGCGCTTGCTGCTGACCGGCAACGGCCTCGACATCGGCCAGTGGCGGCCGCTGTTGCCCGGGCTGGACCTGCCGCCGGCACTCGCACTGTGGTGGCAGGAGGCACAGCCGGCGGGACGCCTGCGCCGCTTTGCGCTGGAACTGGTGGCGACGGCCGACGGGCGCTGGCAGCCCGGACAACTGGCGCTGGAGGCCGAGGCGCTGCGGGTTGCCGCCACCGCCCGCTGGCCGGGAGCCGAGGGCGTGGCCGGCTGGCTGCAGTGGACGCCCGGGCAGAGCTGGCTGGGGCTGGAGTTGCGCCAGGCGCGGCTCGACCTGCGCCAGACCTTTCGCGAGCCGGTGGCAGTGGGCCGCCTGTCCGGCGTACTGGGCGTGCGGCACGACGACACCGGCTGGCAGTTGCGCAGCGGTCCCGTGCAGGTGCAGAACGACGATGCCCGCGGGCTGGCCCTGCTGCAGCTGGACCTGCCGGCAGCGGCGCCGGCGCGGCTGGCCTTGCGGGCGCGCCTGCGTGATGGCCGCGCCAGCAGCGCCTGGCGCTATGTGCCCTGGCCGGCCGCCGGTGACAACACGCTGGCCTGGTTGCGCCGCGCGATCGTGGCCGGCCATGTCGAACAGGGGGACTTCCTGTTCACCGGGCCGCTCACGCCGCAGGCCGATGGCGAGCGCCTGCAGCAGCAGATGCATTTCGTGCTCCGCGACGCCACGTTGGATTACCAGCCCGGCTGGCCGGCGCTGCGCGCGCTGGATGCCGTGGTGCGTATCGACGGCCGTGAACTCGCCGTCGAGGGCCGGCAGGCCCTGCTCTACGACGCCACCCGGGCCACCACCCTTGCGGCCCGGATTCCCGACCTGACGCAGGCTCGCCTCGCGGTCAGCGCCGACGTGGCCAGCAGCGGCAGCGACCTCATGCGGCTGTTCGCCGACAGCCCGCTGTCCCGGCATACCGCCGGCGTGGCGGCGGCACTGGCGCTCGAAGGGCCGGTGAGCGGCCGTCTTGCACTCGACATCCCGCTGTCGCCGCGGCTGACGACGCCGATGGCCGTCACTGCGCGCGCGCAGCTCGCCGACAACCGCCTCCTGCTGCGCCAGCCCGGCCTTGTCGCCGCGGCGCTGGCGGGCGAGCTTGCGTATGACAGCCAGGCCGGCCTGCGTGCCGACGCCCTGACGGCCGAGCTGCTGGCCGCGCCGGTGCGTGCGAGCGTGCGCAGCGAAATGCGCCGCGGCGAACTGGCTGCGGTTACCGTGGATGTTGCCGGGCGCGCCGGCGTGCCGGCACTGCGCGACTGGCTGGGCGACAGCCCGCTGTGGGCGGCGGCCGATGGTGCCAGCGACTATCGGGCGCAGGTCCGCATCCCGGTGGGCGGCGAGCCGCGCCTGCAACTGGAGTCGGCGCTGGCCGGCCTGCGCCTGCGCCTGCCCGCCCCTTTCGGCAAGACTGCCGCCGAGAGCCTGCCGCTGCGCTACCAGAGCGGTCTCGGTGGCGGCGAGCAGCTGGCCCGCCTGCAGCTCGGCAATCGCCTGGGGGCCGGTCTGGTCTGGCAGGAGGGGCGTCTGCGCCGCGGCCTGCTGCGCGTCGGCAGCAGCGACGCCGGCTGGCCGGCCGAGGGCGCGCCCGGCTTCGCGGTCGAGGGGCGGCTGGCGCTGCTCGACCTGGCCGAGTGGCAGCCCTGGCTGGATCGCCTGCGTGCGCCGGGAGCCGGCAGCCTGCCCGGCCTGCAGGCGCTGGAGCTGGAGCTTGGCGAGTTGCGGGCGGCCGGCATGCGCCTGGCCACTGCCCGGCTCGGGGTGCTGCGGGAAGCGGCGGGCTGGCGGCTGCGCCTGGCCAATCCCGAGCTGGAGGCCGAGGCGCTGTGGCCGGATGCCGACGGCGCCGCCCTGCAGGTGTCGGTTGCCCGCCTGCGCTGGCCGCTGGCCGGCCTGCCGGCAGACGCCGGTGCCGGGACCGGGCTGCCGGCGGCGCTGGCCACGCGCCCGGTCCAGCTCAGCCTGAACCAGTTGCAGCTGGCGGCCTGGCCCGGTCTGGGGCCGGTGGCAGGCCAGGCGCGGCTGGCGCCCAGCCCCTGGGGGCTGCGCGTCGACGGCCTGCAGTTCAGTGCCGCCAGCGTGCAGTTTGACGGCCGCCTCGACTGGCAGTGGCGCGGCGGCGCCAGCAGCCGGCTGCGCGGTACGCTGCGTTCCGGCGATGTTGCCGCCCTGCTGCGGGCGCTGGCCTATGCCCCCAGCCTGCACAGCCCGCATGCCGAGGCCGAGATCGACCTCGGCTGGCCCGGCGGCCCGGCCGACCTGAGCGTGGCCGGCCTGCGCGGCGAGTTCATCCTGCGCGTCGAGGACGGCCGCCTGCTCAACATCAACACCACGACCAGTGCCAGCCGCGTGTTCGGCCTGATCGACCTCGAGAACATCCGGCGCCGGCTCAAGGGTGACTTCTCCGACGTGTTGCAGAAAGGGCTGTCCTTCGACAGCGCGAGCCTGCGCGGCGAGGTCAGTGACGGCGTGATGCCGGCGGCCGTGTTCCAGCTCGCCGGGCCCTCGCTGCAGGCGGCCGGGCAGGGCAGCCTGGACCTCGCCCGGCAGACCCTGGACCAGCAGTTCGTGGTCAGCATGCCGGTGAGCAGCGCCGTGCCGCTGGCAGCCGCCGTGGTCGGCGGTCCGCTGGTCGGTGGCGCGGTGGCGGCGGCCGAGGCGGCCTTCAAGAAACAGATCGAAAAGGCCACGCTGCTGCGCTATCACGTCAGCGGCAGCTGGTCCGATCCGGTGGTCGAGCGCCACAACCGCAAGCTGCCGGGGCTGGACGGCCTGCTGGTCAAGGGGCCGGCAGCCAGGGAGGAGCGATGAGTACGGGACAGGCGCTGGCGGCGCTGCAGATGGTGTCGGGTCCGGAGGTGGCGGCAAACCTGGCGGTGGCGGATGGCCTGCTGGCCGAGGCGGCCGCGGCGGGGGCGGGCCTTGCCGTGCTGCCGGAGAATTTCGCCGTCTTCGACAGCGGTCGCTATGCCGAGGTGGCCCTGCAACTGCCGGCCCTGCTCGAGTGGCTGGCGGCAGCGGCGCGCCGGCACGGCCTGTGGATTGTGGCCGGCACGCTGCCGGCGGCCTCCCGGCCGGACGGCACGCCGGTGCCCGCCGGGCGCGTGCGCAGCGCCTGCCATGTGCTGGCCGCCGACGGCCGCCTTGTTGCCCGTTACGACAAGATCCACCTGTTCGATGTCGACGTCGACGACGGCGTGGGCCAGTACCGCGAGTCCGCCAGTTTCGAGCCCGGCGAGCGGCCGGTCTGTGTCGACACCCCGCTGGGCCGGCTCGGCCTCAGCGTCTGCTACGACCTGCGCTTTCCCGAACTCTACCGGGCGCTGGCCGATGACGGCGCCTCGCTGTTCAGCGTGCCGGCTGCCTTTACCCAGGTTACCGGTGCCGCCCACTGGCAGGTGCTCCTGCGTGCCCGCGCCATCGAGAACCAGTGCCATGTCATCGGCGCCGGCCAGGGCGGCCAGCACGGCCCGGCCCGCCAGACCTTCGGCCACAGCCAGATCATCGATCCCTGGGGCACGGTGCTGGCCGAACGTGTGCCGCCCGGCCCCGGGCTGGTCACGGCCCTGCCCGACCGCGCCGCCCGGGATGCGCTGCAAAAGCGCATGCCGGTGCGAAACCATCGACGAATCCGCTGACAAGACCGGCCCGATAGGCTAAATAGACAAAGCTGTGTGGCGCGCTGGCGCCCAGCCTACCGAGGACCCCTCATGAGTGAGCGTCTGGCCGACTATCTCGGCCTGATACCGATTTTTTCCGGGCTGACGCCGCAGGAAATGCTGACCATCGAGAAGTACATGTTCTTCAACAAGGTCGAGCCCGGCGAATTCGTCTTCAAGGAAGGAGAAAAGGGCGACTTCGTCTGCTTTGTCGCCTCTGGGGCCCTTGATGTCATCAAGCTCAACCAGCATGCGCAGCCGGTGGTCATCACCACGCTGGCGCGCGGCGGCTCCATCGGCGAGATGGCGCTGATCGACAAGCTGACGCGCTCGGCCAGCATCCGCGCCTGTACCCCGACCAGCCTGATCGTGCTCACCCGCAAGGGCTTCGACCTCATCCTCAAGCTGCACCCCGAGATCGGCATCAAGATCCTCAAGGGCGTGGCCTCGCTGCTGTCCATCAACCTGCGCAAGACCTCGGACAAGCTTGCCGAGTTCATGCCGCCGCTGGCCTGAGGCCGCCGCCGGCACCATGGCCGTTGCCGGCGGGAGGCCATCACTGTTATCGCGTCGCCCCGGCCAATGTCTTCGAGTTCGCCTGCGGTAAAACACAGGCAGCCCCAAGGAGACGGCCATGCAGAAACTTCCCCGCGACCCCAGCAATGACTACACCCGCGACATGGCGACCCGTCGCCGCGAGGTGGTGAGCGCCGAAACCGGCGCCCGCCTCGAGCATGTCGGCCAGTTTTCCTTCGATCCGGCCGTGCTGCCCGGTAACATCGAGGCCTTTGCCGGCGTCGCCCAGGTGCCGCTCGGCTTTGCCGGTCCGCTCCTGGTGAACGGCGAGCATGCACAAGGCGAGTTCTATGTGCCGATGGCCACCAGCGAGGGCACGTTGGTGGCCAGCTACAGCCGCGGCATGCGCCTGACGCGCGAGGCGGGCGGCGTCATCACCACGGTCATCGATGACAGCATGCAGCGCGCGCCGATTTTCGTGTTCGAGAACGCACGCCATGCGCGCGACTTCGGGCAGTGGGTGGAGGCGAATTTCGCCGCCATCAAGGCCGCCGCCGAGGAAACCACGCGCGCAGGCCGGCTGCTGAAAATCGAGCAGTACAGCATGGGCAAGATGCGCTGGCTGCGCTTCTGCTTCAGCACCGGGGATGCCGCCGGCCAGAACATGGTGTCCAAGGCCACGCGTCATGCCTGCCTGTGGATACTCGGCCAGCAGCCGGCCGGCCTCGAGCATTTCTCGCTGGCCGCCAATTTCGATACCGACAAGAAGCATTCGCAGGTGAACGCGCTGCACACCCGCGGCAAGCGCGTGGTGGCCGAGGTCACGCTGCCGGCGGCCCTGCTGCGCGATGTCATGCATACCAGCGGCGAGGCACTGTTCAGGCAGCGCCAGCTGTCCAACATGGGGGCGCTGATGGCGGGTTCGGTGAACAACGGCGCGCATTTCGCCAACGGCATCACCGCCATGTTCATTGCCTGCGGCCAGGACGTGGCGAACGTCGCCGAGTCCTCGGCCGGCTTCGTGCACGGCGAGTTGAAGCCCAACGGCGATTACTATTTCTCGGTGACGATTCCGGCGCTGATTGTCGCCACCTATGGCGGCGGTACCGGCCTGCCGACGCAGCGCGAATGCCTGGAGGTGATGGGCTGCTACGGCGAGGGCAAGGTCGGCAAGTTGGCCGAGATCGTTGCGGCCACCGTGCTCTGCGGCGAGCTCTCACTCTCGTCGGCCATCGTCTCGGACCAGTGGGTGTCCAGCCACGACCGCCTCGGTCGCAACCGGCCCTGAGCGCCGCGCCGGCCGGGCAGTCGTCGCCTGCCGGCGCGCCATGTCGTTTAGCCGGTTCCGCCTGCCGCATTAGCGCCTAGGCTTGCGGCATGACAATGCGGATGCGATGCCCATGACCCAGGCCCCCGACCTCAAGACCCAGCTGGCGGAGAAACTCTGGCACACGCTGTTCGGCAGCGGCGATTCCGCGCTGCTCACGCCCTGGCAGTTGCGGCGCAGTGCGCACAGTCCGGCCGAGGTGCGGGCCGGCGAGCTGGCCGCCATCGACGGCATGCTGCATGAGCTTGACGAGCTGCATGCCGGCCGCAAGCGCTTCAATCGTGCCGGCGAGCTGGTGCCGGTCGAGGAAGACAGCAGTTTCGGCCGCGACATCAAGTTCAACCCGCTGATCGAGCAGGTGGACACGGATCCGCTGGCCGACCTGCAGGTACCCAGCATTGCCGAGGCCCTGACCAAGGTGCGGCTGGAGGCGGCCATTCTCGCGCTGCGCCATTCGCTGCATGTGCGCCGCATCGGCCTGCGGGCGGGGGCACTGATCGAGGCACTCAGCATCGACAGCGTGTCTGACCGTCCGGTGGATGCCGACTGGCTGCTGCGCTGGCAGGATGCGGCGGCGCGTGCGGTGGCCACGGAGTTCCAGGACCTCTGGGCGCGCGTGCTGGTCAACGAGGTGCGCCAGCCCGGCACGCACAGCCTGCGCACGCTGGCCTTTCTCGCCACGCTGTCGCGCAGCGATGTCGAGGCGCTCAACCTGGTCACCCGGCTGGATCTGGGCGGTTTTGTCTGTCACGAGGCGCCGGGCTATTTCCATGCTGCCATCCACGAGCCGCTGTTCGAGCACCTGCGCAATATCGGCCTGCTGGCCGAAGACCACCACGACACACTGACGCTGAAGTCGGTGGCGCAGGAGGATTTCCGCGTCGTGCTGCGCTGCCAGAGCAAGGCGCTGTTCATTCGCGGCGACGGCCTGCACCTGACGCTGGCGGTGTGCCCATTCACGCGCCTCGGCAAGGAGGTGATCCCGCTGTTCACTGGCCTGCCGGACACGGCCTACCTGTTCGCCGTCGGCAATGCGCTGAAGAAGCGTGGCTACCAAGTGGAGATCGGCGACTGGTTCGGGCAGAAGGGCGGCAGCGGCCTGTTCAGCGAGCAGATGTCGCTTTAGGCGGCGGTGGCTGCGGTGGCAGCGGAGCCGTGCAGCCTGCGGGTTCAGGAGTGGTCGAGGGCGGCGATTTCGCGCAAATAGGTCAGCAGCTTGTGCCGGGCCGGCGTTTCCGCCGCGGCCTGTGCGGCCTCGGGCAGTTCGCTGATGGTCAGCTGTTCCTTGAGCGCGGAGCGCACATACTGGCGCAGCGTGTGGCGTTCGGCAGCGGCAAAGCGGCGCACGGTGTCGTTGATGGCAGGGTCGCCCTGTTGCAGCAGGCGCTCCAGCAGTACATCCATTTGCCGGTTCAGTGCCGGGTTGGCCAGCGGGTTCAGCGCATTGAGGATGGCCTCCTCGTTTTCGTCACGCATCAGCTTGCCGATGTACTGCTTCTGCCGGCGCACGGCCTCATGCGACTTGAGTCGTGCCAGCTCCGTGAGCGCCGCCTGCAGGCGCTCCGTCAGCGGCAACTTCTTCAGGCGGCCGGCCGGCAGTGCCGCCAGCCGCTCGCCCAGGGCCTGCAGGCGCTCCATGGCCTTCTTCTGTTCGGTCTTGCTCGGACCGTAGTCCTCGAATTCCTCGAGATCGTCGTGAACGCTGTGGCGGGACATGGGGCAAGCTCGCGGGTGGCCGGGCGCAGATGATAGCAGCTGCGGGAGCCGGCTTATTCCGCCTCGTCGAAGCGGTTGTTGATCAGTGCCGTCACCGCAGCATGGGCTTCGGCCTCGTCCGGGCCGTTCACCACCAGCTTCAGGGTGGTGCCCTTGCCGGCGCCCTGCATCAGCAGCGCCATGATGCTTTTCGCATCGATCAGGCGGCCGTTGCGGCCCAACTGGATGGACGACTGGAACTGCGTGGTGAGGCTGACCAGCTTGGCGGCAGCGCGTGCGTGCAGTCCCAGCTTGTTGATGATTTCGATGTCCGTTTCAATCATGGCGTCGGCTTCACGGTCGGGGCGGGCGGCGTGCCGCTGCCCGAAGGGTTGCGCGCCGGCAGGTCGCGGTGGCGCACCTGTACCTGCGGGAACTCGCTGCGAAAATGCGTCGCCAGACGCTCCACCATGTACACCGAGCGGTGCTGGCCACCCGTGCAGCCAATCGCAACAGTGACATAGCTGCGGTCATTCTCGCGGAATTCCGGCAGCCACTTTAGCAGGAAGCCGGCAACGTCCGCATAAAGCCGCTCGACCAGCTCGTCGCCGCCAAGGAAGGCGCGGACGCCGGCATCAAGGCCGCTTTGTGCGCGCAGGTCGGGCTGCCAGTGCGGATTGGGCAGGCAGCGCACGTCGAACACGAGGTCGGTGTCCAGCGGGACGCCGTTCTTGTAGGCGAACGACTCGAACAGCACGGTCAGGCCGGGGTCGTCCTGGTCGGCGAGGCGGCTGCGCAGCTGCTCGCGCAGTTCGTGCACGTTGAGCGCACTGGTGTCGAGGCGCAGGGTGGCCTGGCTGCTGACCGGGGCGAGCAGGGTTTTTTCCAGCTCGATGGCTTCGCCCAGCGAGCGTGACGGGCTGGACAGCGGGTGGCGGCGCCGGGTGGCGCTGAAGCGCGCCAGCAGCACGTCGTCGCGGGCATCGAGAAAGACGGTGGTGACGCTGATCTGGCGCTTTTCCATCTGCGCCAGCAGCGAGGTGAAGGCATCCATGTGCCCGGGCACGTTGCGGGCATCAATGCCGATGGCCAGATGGTCGACAGCGCCGGCCGGACGCTGGCGCAGCGTGTCGGCAAGGTCCGGCAGCAGCACCAGCGGCAGGTTGTCGACGCAGTAGTAGCCCATGTCCTCGAGGACGTGCAGGGCGGTGGTCTTGCCGGAGCCGGAGCGGCCGCTGACGATGACGAGCTGCATGCTGTTTTCCTTGTTTGCAGCTATGGTCGCGAGCGGCTGTGAAACTTGCAACCGTCCGGGCGTAAGCGCCTGTGTCGGCGGTGTCCGCAGAGTGTGACCGGACGCGCAGTCCGGGCATGCGCCCATGAAAAAGCCCGGGGATC
>DAIRDY010000045.1:0-12991 GCA_036795935.1 Moraxellaceae bacterium
GAGCATGTCTACGGCATGCCCTACGAGGAGTGGAAGGCGAAATACCAGAAGTGAGGTCTCCCCCGGGGGGCGCCTTTACGGACACCAAAAGTGACAGGCCCCTCACCTTGCCTGACAGCGCCCGGGAAAGGGGCTAGAATCCGCGCCCTCTCTTTTCCCCACGATGAGGTTGTGCCGTGAGCGCCGAGACTATCCAAGCCCTGCAGGAAGACCACTTTGGTCGCTGGAAGAACCGTGAAACCATCGCCGAGAGCATGATTCCGGTGATCGGCAAGCTGTACCGCGAGAAGAACGTGATTGTTGCCGTCTTCGGTCGCAGCCTGGTGAACCGCTCCGTCATCCAGATCCTGAAGCACCACCGTCGTGTGCGCATGATTGCCGGCGACCTGTCCGTCGTGGACACCTGGCCGCTCTTGCAGGCGCTGACCGAGCTGAACGTCAGCAACGTGCTGGTCGACCTCGGCAAGCTGGCCATCGACGCCAAGGAAAAGGGCGTGGATGCCGTCGAGCTGATGAAGCAGACGCTGGCCCCGGCTGTCGGCCAGAAGATCGAGCGCCAGCCCACCGATGTCGTGCTCTACGGTTTCGGCCGCATCGGCCGCATGCTGGCCCGCCTCATCATCGAGGACGCGGGTGGTGGCGACGGCCTGCGCCTGCGCGCCATCGTCGTGCGCAAGACCCAGGACGGCGACCTGCAGAAGCGCGCCTCGCTGCTGCGCCGCGACTCCGTGCACGGTCCCTTCGAGGGCACCATCGCCGTCGATGAAGAGAACGAGGCCATCATTGCCAACGGCAACTTCATCAAGGTGATCTACGCCGCCAAGCCGGAAGATGTGGACTACAGCGCCTACGGCATCAAGGACGCCATCCTCATCGACAACACCGGCAAGCTGAAGGACGAAGAGGGCCTGGGCCGCCACCTGACCTGCAAGGGCATCGCCCGCGTCATCCTGACCGCACCGGCCAAGGGTGCCGTCAAGAACATCGTCTACGGCGTCAACAGCCGCGACATCACGCCGGCGGACAAGATCCTCTCGGCCGCCAGCTGCACCACCAACGCCATCACCCCGACGCTGAAGGTGCTGGACGAGAAGTTCGGCATCGTCTCCGGTCACGTGGAAACCGTGCACAGCTTCACCAACGACCAGAACCTGATCGACAACTACCACAAGGCCGACCGCCGCGGCCGCTCCGCTGTGCTCAACATGGTGATCACCGAAACCGGCGCCGCCAAGGCCGTGGCCAAGGCGCTGCCGCAGCTGCAGGGCAAGCTCACCGGCAACTCGATCCGCGTCCCGACCCCGAATGTCTCCATGGCCATCCTCAACCTGGCCCTGAGCCGTGCCGTCACGCGCGACGAGATCAACGAGTACATGCGCGACGTGGCCATCCACTCCGACCTGCAGGGCCAGATCGACTACACCAACTCCACCGAAGTGGTCTCCACCGACTTCATCGGTTCGCGCTCCGCCGGTGTGTTCGATGCCCAGGCCACCATCGTCAACGGCAACCACGTGACCCTCTATGTCTGGTATGACAACGAGATGGGCTACAGCTGCCAGGTGGTGCGCATCGTCGAGCAGATTGCCGGCCTGCACCTGCCGCACTATCCGGACTGATGCTCCGGACGGATTCTTCCGGAAGCACCCGAGGGGCCGGCATTTGCCGGCCCCTCGCATTTCGGCTCTCCGCCATGCCCCGGCAGGGCGTGACAGGGCAGGGCGGCACGCCACCCGCCGCGCCGCGCCCACCGCTCACGACCTGCGTCAGTTTCTCTGCCGATTGCCGGTCAATACCCCTTTTGTTTGGGTGTATTTGCCCACTTCTATCCCCTATACTCCCGCGCCGAGCTGGCAACGTGGCCCGCGCGTCCATCCTCTGGCCCTCCAGGGCCTGCAAGCACTTCCCCCGCGACGCGTCATGCCTGTTGCAACATTTTGTTTTTGTTCACCTTTGCTGGAAAAAGCCATGATCAAGCTCAAGCGCGGTCTGGACCTGCCCATCTCCGGGCAGCCCACCCAGGCCATCAGCGAGGGCCCAGCGATCCATTCCGTCGCCGTTGTCGGGGCGGACTATCCGGGCATGCAGCCGACCATGAAAGTGGCCGAAGGCGACCGGGTACTGCTGGGCCAGCCTCTTTTTGCCGACAAGAAGAACCCTGCCGTGGTCTACACGGCGCCGGCCACCGGCCGGGTGCGCGCCATCAATCGCGGGGCGCGCCGTGTCTTCCAGTCGCTGGTCATCGATGTCGAGCAGGGCAGCACGGAGGCCGTGGCCTTCGCCGCCCATGCCGACCTCGCGGCACTCACCCGCGACCAGGTGCAGGAGCAGTTGCTCGCGTCCGGCCTCTGGACCGCGCTGCGCACCCGCCCCTACAGCAAGGTGCCGGTGCCGGGCAGCGAGCCGCGCTCGATCTTCGTCAACGCCATGGACAGCAATCCGCTGGCGGCCGACCCCGCGCTCGTCATCCAGTCGGCCCAGCAGGCCTTCAATGACGGCCTCGCCGTGCTCGGCAAGCTGGCGCCCAAGGTGTTCGTGTGCAAGGCCGCCGGTGCGAAGTTCGACACGGCCGGCCTCACGCCGCACGAATTCAGCGGCCCGCATCCGGCAGGCCTGGTGGGCACCCACATCCATTTCCTGGATCCGGTGTCCCCCACGCGTACCGTCTGGCACCTGAACTACCAGGACGTGATTGCCATCGGCGCGCTGTTCCGCACCGGCAAGCTGGACATGTCGCGCGTGATTGCGCTGGCCGGTCCGCAGGTGAAGAACCCGCGCCTGGTGCGTACCCGCATCGGCGCCTCGCTGGCCGAGCTCGCCGACGGCGAAGTGAACGGCAATGACAACCGCCTGATCTCCGGCTCCGTGCTCTCCGGCCGTACCGGCGCCGGTGCCGAGGCCTATCTCGGCCGTTACCACCTGCAGCTGTCGGTGCTGGCCGAAGGCCGCGAACGCGAGTTCGTGCACTATGTCCGCCCTGGCTTCAACCGCCACTCGGTGTTCGGCATCTATGCCGGCAAGTATTTCCGCAAGCTGTTCCCGATGACCACCAGCAGCAATGGCAGCGCACGCGCCATGGTGCCGGTCGGTACCTACGAAACGGTGATGCCGCTGGACATCCTGCCCACGCAGCTGCTGCGCCACCTGCTGGTCGGTGACACCGACACCGCGCAGGCGCTGGGCGCGCTCGAGCTCGATGAAGAGGATCTGGGGCTGTGCACCTATGTCTGCCCCGGCAAGTACGAATACGGTCCCATCCTGCGTGATGTGCTGACCCGCATCGAAGTGGAGGGCTGAGCATGATCGGCTGGATGCGCAAGCAACTGGATGCGGCTGAACCGCATTTCACCAAGGGCGGCAAGTACGAGAAGTGGTTTGCCCTGTACGAAGCTGTCGACACCTTCCTTTACAGCCCGCCGTCGGTCACCCATGCCCCGGCGCATGTGCGTGACTCCATCGACCTCAAGCGCATCATGATCCTGGTGTGGATGTTCACTTTCCCGGCCATGCTCTTCGGCATGTGGAACGTGGGCTACCAGGCACTGACTGCGCTGCAGCTGGCGGCTGCCAAGGGCGTCACGCCCGACATGGCGCTCGACGGCTGGCGTTTCTGGGTGGTCAGCACCTTTGGCGGTTTCGACCCCAACAGCCTGTGGGCCAACTTCCTTTATGGTGCCACCTTCTTTGTGCCCATTTACCTGGTCACCTTCATTGTCGGCGGTTTCTGGGAAGTGCTGTTCGCGATGAAGCGCGGCCATGAGGTGAACGAAGGTTTCTTTGTCACCTCGGTGCTGTTCGCGCTGACCTGCCCGCCGTCCATCCCGCTGTGGCAGGTGGCACTCGGCATTTCCTTCGGCGTGGTCATCGCCAAGGAAGTGTTCGGCGGCACCGGCAAGAACTTCGTCAACCCGGCGCTGGCCGGCCGTGCCTTCCTGTTCTTTGCCTACCCGGCCTACATGTCCGGTGACACCGTGTGGACCGCGGTCAGCCCGGACGTCTGGAAGCAGGGCATTGACGGTTTCTCCGGCGCCACCGCGCTCGGCCAGGCCCCGGCAGTCGGCTTCGAAAACATGGTGCGCATCAGCGCTGACGGCCTGGTGCCCATCACCTGGTGGGATGCCTTCCTCGGCGTTGTGCCGGGCTCGGTGGGTGAAGTCTCCACGCTGGCACTGCTGCTCGGTGCCGCCGGCCTGCTCATCACCCGCATTGCTTCCTGGCGCATCATGGCCGGCACCATGCTCGGCATGGTCGCCATGTCGTCCGTGTTCAATGCCATCGGCTCCGAGACCAACCCCATGTTTGCCATGCCCTGGCACTGGCACCTGGTGCTCGGCGGCTTCGCCTTCGGTCTCATCTTCATGACCACCGACCCCGTGTCGGCGGCCATGACCAATACCGGCCGCTGGGTGTTCGGCATCGTCATCGGTGTCATGGTGGTACTGATCCGCGTGGTCAATCCCGCCTATCCCGAAGGCATGATGCTCGCCATCCTCTTCGGCAATCTCTGCGCCCCGCTCATCGACTATTTCGTGATGCAGGCGAACATCAAGCGGAGGGCCCTGCGCAATGTCTAATGAATCCGTGAAGAAGACGGTGATTGTTGCCACCGTCCTGTCCATCGCCTGCTCGATCGCGCTGGCCGCGGCCGTGACCCTGCTCAAGCCCATCCAGGCCGAAAACAAGGAGCTGGAAAAGCAGCGCAAGATCCTCGCCGCCGCCGGCGTGCTGGAAGAGGGCAAGGGCAGCAAGGCCGAAGTGAACGCGCTGTTTGCCGGCCTCGAGCGCTACCTCGTCAGCATCGACTCGGGCGAATTCCGCAAGATCGAACTCGACGACAGCTTTGACCAGCGCAAGGCCAGCAAGGATCCGAAGCGCAGCATCCGCCTGACCGGCGAGCAGGACATCGCCAGCATCAAGCGCCGCGCCAACGAGGCTGACGTCTACGTGCTGCGCGGTGCCGACGGCAAGGCCGAAAAGCTGATCCTGCCGGTCTCCGGCTATGGCCTGTGGTCCACGCTCTACGGCTACCTCGTGGTGGGCAGCGACGGCAACACCGTCGGCGGCATCACCTTCACCGAGCATGCGGAAACCCCGGGTCTGGGTGGCGAAGTCGACAATCCCAAGTGGCGATCGCTGTGGCCCGGCAAGCAGCTCTACAACGCCGAGCAGAAGCCGGTGCTGCACCTGGCCAAGTCGGTCGACCTGTCGCGTCCGGAAGCCGTGCATCAGGTCGATGCGCTGTCCGGCGCCACCCTGACCAGCAACGGCGTGACCCGTCTCGTCCAGTTCTGGGCCGGTGATCTCGGCTTCCAGAAATTCCTTGGCAAGATTCGTGAGGAGGGCATCTGACATGTCGACTCAGGAAACCACCACGAAGGATGTCCTGCTCGGACCCATCCTCAACACCAACCCCGTGATCTTCCAGGTGCTGGGCATCTGCTCGGCGCTGGCCGTGACCAGCAACCTGAAGACGGCACTGGCGATGTCCATCGGTCTCACCTTCGTGACCACCTTCGCCAACCTGATCATCAGCCTGATCCGCAACGTGATTCCCAACTCCATCCGCATCATCGTGCAGATGGTGGTGGTGGCCACGCTGGTGATCATCGTTGACCAGATGCTGCAGGCCTTTGCACCGGCCATCGCCAAGCAGATGTCGGTGTTCGTCGGCCTCATCATTACCAACTGCATCGTGATGGGCCGTCTCGAAGCCTTCGCCATGAAGAACTCGCCCGGCATCAGCATGGTCGACGGTTTCGGCAACGGCCTTGGCTACTCCGCGCTGCTGATCGTGGTGGCGCTGATCCGTGAACTGCTGGGCTCCGGCTCCTGGTTCGGTTTCCCGATCCTCGAGACGGTGAGCAACGGCGGCTGGTACGTGCCCAACGGCCTGCTGCTGCTGCCGCCCTCGGCCTTCTTCATCATCGGCCTCGTGATCTGGGCCCTGCGTTCCTGGAAGACGGACCAGCAGGAAACCACCGAGTTCCGTATTGCGCCGAACTCGAAGGCGCAGGCCAGCCACTGAATCCGGAGACGATCATGGAGCATTACATCAGTCTGTTCGTGAAGTCCGTGTTCGTGGAGAACATGGCGCTGTCGTTCTTCCTCGGCATGTGCACCTTCCTGGCCATTTCCAAGAAGGTGCAGACCTCGCTGGCCCTGGGCCTCGCCGTGGTCTTCGTCAACGGCCTCACCGTGCCGGTCAACAACCTGCTCTGGCAGTACCTGCTCAAGGAAGGTGCACTGGTCTGGACCGGCATGGAAGGTGCCGAAACCATCGACCTGAGCTTCCTCGCGCTGCTCAGCTACATCTGTACCATTGCTGCACTGGTGCAGATCGTCGAGATGGTGTGCGACAAGTACTTTCCTGCGCTGTACAACGCGCTCGGCATCTACCTGCCGCTGATCACCGTGAACTGCGCCATCCTGGGTGGTGCGCTGTTCATGCAGCAGCGTGACTACGACTTTGCCGAGTCGGTCACCTTCGGCATCGGTGCCGGTATCGGCTGGGCCCTGGCCATCGTGCTGCTGGCTGCCGTGCGCGAGAAGCTGAAGTACAGCGATGTGCCGCCCGGCCTGCAGGGCCTCGGCATCACCTTCATTTCGTCCGGACTCATGGCCCTCGGGTTCATGTCGTTCTCCGGCGTGCAGTTGTAAGGAGTCGCGCCCATGTCCGAACAGGCAATCATCATCCTCTCCATGGTGATGTTCACCGGCACGGTGCTCGTGCTGGTGGCCTTCATCCTGGCGGCCCGCTCCAAGCTGGTGGCGGCCGGCAATGTCGCCATCGACATCAACCACGATCCGGAAAAGCGCATCGAGGTCGCCACCGGCGGCAAGCTGCTGGGTGCGCTGGCCGACAAGAAAATCTTCCTGTCCTCCGCCTGCGGTGGCGGTGGCACCTGCGGCCAGTGCCGCGTCAAGGTGCTGTCGGGTGGCGGTGACATCCTGCCCACCGAAGAGCCGCATTTCACCAAGCGTGAAATCAAGGAAGGCTGGCGCCTGGGCTGCCAGCTTGCGGTCAAGCAGGACATGGCCATCGACCTGCCGGAAGAGTTCTTCGGCGTGAAGCAGTGGGAGTGCGAAGTCATCTCGAATGACAACGTTGCCACCTTCATCAAGGAATTCACGCTGCGCCTGCCCGAAGGCGAGGACGTGAACTTCCGCGCCGGCGGCTATGTGCAGCTCGAGGCGCCGCCCTACGAAGTCTCCTACAGCGATTTCGACATCCCCACCGAGTACCGTGGTGACTGGGAGCGCTTCAAGCTCTTCGACCTCAAGGCCAAGTTCACCGACTCCACCATCCGTGCCTATTCCATGGCCAACTATCCGGATGAAAAGGGTCTGCTCAAGTTCAACATCCGCATTGCCACGCCGCCGCTCAAGCAGCTGCACGAGATTCCGCCGGGCCGCATGTCGTCCTGGGTGTTCTCGCGCAAGCCCGGCGACAAGGTGAAGGTGTTCGGCCCGTTCGGTGAGTTCTTTGCCAAGGACACCGATGCCGAGATGGTGTTCATCGGCGGTGGTGCCGGCATGGCGCCGATGCGCTCCCACATCTTCGACCAGCTCAAGCGCCTCAAGTCTTCGCGCAAGATCAGCTTCTGGTACGGCGCACGCTCGCTGCGCGAAGCTTTCTATGTGGAGGAGTACGACCAGCTGGCCAAGGAAAACCCGAACTTTGTCTGGCATCTCGCGCTTTCCGAGCCGCAGCCGGAAGACAACTGGAAGGGTTACACCGGCTTCATCCACAACGTGCTGTACGAGAACTACCTGAAGGACCATCCGGCGCCGGAAGACTGCGAGTTCTACATGTGCGGCCCGCCCGTGATGAACGCGGCGGTGATCAAGATGCTCGAGGATCTGGGCGTCGACCGCGAAAACATCCTGCTGGATGATTTCGGCGGCTGATCAGCCAGGGAGCCGGCCGCGCAAGCGGCCGGTTCCATTTTTGTCCCGGGATTTTCGTCATCGTCAGGATGGGTTTCATGCGTCAACTGCTGTCTGTTTTCCTGCTGGTGCTGGCGGTGGCCGGTTGCAGCTCGCCCGAGGCACCGAAGGTGCCGGTGGCGGTGCAGGGCACGGCCTTCCACAGCATGCAATGGCAGGCGAAGGTCTCGGCCTTGCCCGAAGGCATGGACCAGGCCGCGCTCGGCGCCGGCCTGCAGGCCGTGCTGGACGAGGCCAACGCCGTGCTCTCCACCTATCAGCCGGAGACCGAGCTGATGCGCTTCAACCGGGCGCCGGTAGGCGAGTGGGTGACCGTGTCGCCGATGCTGTTCGGCGCCGTGCAGACGGCACTCGAGGTCAGCGCACTCAGCGCCGGCGCCTATGACATCACCGTGGGGCCGCTGGTCAACCTCTGGGGCTTCGGTCCGGACGCGGTGCCGGTGAAGGTGCCGGAAGCGGCCCTGCTCAAGGCGGCGCAGGCTCGTGTCGGCTGGAAGAACATCGGTATCGATGCCGACAAGCGCGCGCTGCGTCGCCTGGCCGACGTGCAGCTCGACCTGTCGTCGCTGGGCGAGGGCGTGGCTGTCGATGCCATGGCCGAGTGGCTGCTTGCGCGCGGCATCAAGGATTTCATGGTGAGTGTGGCCGGTTGCACCCGTGTGCGTGGCGTCAAGCCCGACGGCCAGCGCTGGGTGATTGCCATCGAGCGTGCCGACGGCAGCGGCCAGCCCGAGCGCATCCTGGCGCTGGCGGACAATGCGGTGTCGACCTCGGGCTCCTACCGCAATTACCACGAGATCGACGGCCAGCGTTATTCGCACACGCTGGATGCGCGCACCGGCATGCCGATCACGCACCGCGGCGTGTCGGCCAGCGTGATTGCCGCCGACGGCAACACCACGCGCGCCGATGCCCTGGCCACGGCCTTCAATGTGCTGGGACCGGAGGCGGGCCTGGCGCTGGCCGCGCGCGAAAACATTCCGGTGTTCTACATCGAGCGTACCGATGCCGGCGAGCAGGTGCGCTACACCACGGCCTTTACCACCTTCCTCACGCCCTGAGGTGCTGACATGCTGACCACCTTTCTCGTTGCCTTCGCTGCCATCCTGCTGGTGATCCTGTTCATGGCCGTTGGCGTCATGGCCGGGCGCGAACCCATCAAGGGCTCTTGCGGCGGCCTCAACAAGGTCGGCGTGCGCGATGGCGACTGCCCCGTTTGCGGCGGCAATCCCAACAAGTGCGAAAGCACGCAGGAAAAGGCGCCGGTGGCCACGCTGGCGCGTGACGCCATGGGCAAATAAGCCGCACCCTGCGGTGAGTGCAACTGTCCCGGCCAAGGCCGGGACAGTGCTTTCTGCCAGCGGCTTTAGACGTTTGCCGGCAGCTTCTTGGGCAAGGTTCTGCTGCGTTGCTTGCGGGCGTGCATGTCTTGGCAGGCGCCTTGGTTCCCCCATTTTCCTTGGGTGTATTTCCGGTAAGCCCGGCGTTCCCGGGCTGCTTCCCGTGCTAATTTCCGCCAGTCTTTTGCCTGCCGGAGCATGTCATGGCCTGGATCTATCTGCTGGTTGCCGCCGCCTTCGAAATACAGTGGGCGGTCACCATGAAATACACCGAAGGCTTCAGCCGCCTGTGGCCCTCGGTGTTCTGCATCGCCGGCATGGCGGTGTCGGTGTTTTTCCTCGCGCTGTCGCAGAAGACGCTGCCGGTCGGCACCAGCTATGCCATCTGGACCGGCCTCGGCGCCGTCGGCACCGCCACGCTGGGCATGATCCTGTTTGACGAACCACGCGATGTCGCGCGTATCCTCTGCATTGCCTTGATTGTCTGCGGCGTGCTTGGCCTCAAGCTGGTCACCAAGACTGCCGCCTGACGTTTCCCTGCGGAGACCGCCATGGATGTGTTTGCCTCGCTGCTGCTGGCGCTGGCCCTCGGCCTCATCATCGGTATCGAGCGCGGCTATGCCGTGCGCAACCAGCCGGTGGATGCGCACATCCTCGGTGTGCGCGCCTTTGCGCTGATCGGCCTGATGGGCGGCATCTGCGCCGAGCTGGCGGCGGCGCTCGGGGGGGCGCTGTTTGCCGTCGCGCTGCTCGTGCTGGCGCTGATCATGGCGGTGGCGCATTACCTGGAAACCCAGCGCGACAACGAACTCGACATCACGCCACTGATTGCGGCGCTGGTCACCTTCCTGCTTGGCGGCCTGGCCACGCGGCCGGGCCTGGCCGGTGTGGCGGCGGCCGGGGCCGTCATCACGGCCGGCCTGCTCAGCCTGCGCGGCTTTTTCCGTTCCGGCCTCAATGCCCTGCGCCCCGAGGAATTCGAGGCCGGTCTCTGGCTGCTGCTGATCACCGTGGTGGCGCTGCCGCTGTTGCCGGATGAGGGCTATGGCCCCTGGGGCGCGCTCAACCCGCACCGCATCTGGTGGATGGTGGTGCTGATCGCCAGCATGTCGCT
The DNA here is from genome assembly GCA_036795935.1 of Moraxellaceae bacterium. GTDB lineage: Bacteria > Pseudomonadota > Gammaproteobacteria > Pseudomonadales > Moraxellaceae > UBA2031. The sequence goes on from DAIRDY010000045.1 coordinate 10,402, forward strand.
GGCCGGCTATTTCGCGATGCGGGTCGCCGGCGAGCGCCGCGGCCTGATGCTGACCGGCCTCCTTGCCGGGCTCGTGTCGTCGACGGCGCTGACGCTCACCTTCGCCCGCCTGGCACAGCAGCAGGCAAGGCTGGCCAGCCTGCTGGCGGCCGGCATGCTGGTCGCCTGCGGCACCATGTTCCTGCGCATCCTGGTGGAAGTGTTTGCCGTGCATCCGCCGCTGCTGCCCGATCTGGTGCCGGCTCTCGCGCTGATGGCGCTGGCCTGCTACGGCGCAGCTGGCTGGCAGTGGTCCCGGCAGGCAGAGGCCAACGGCGAGCACCCGTTGCCGCCACCCTCCGGCAATCCGCTGCAACTGCGCACGGCACTGCAGTTCGGTGCGCTGCTCGCCGTCATCATGCTGGCGGCCGCGGCTGCACGCGCTTGGTTTGGCGATGCCGGCATTTATGCCCTGGCAGCGATTTCCGGCCTCAACGATGTCGATGCCATCACGCTGTCGGTGGCCAGCATGGCGCGCAACGGTCTGGACGATGGGGTGGCGGCGAATGCCATTGTGCTGGCCGCCGTGGTCAACACGCTGGTGAAGGCCGGCATTGCGGTAACCGTGGGTGGCCGCGTGCTGCTGACCCGGGTGCTGTGGCCGCTGCTCGCTGTCATTGCACTGGGGGGCGCTGCGCTGTCCGTGTCATGGCTGGCATGAGCGCTCATGCAGCCTGTCGTGTCATTACTGTCTGTCGCTGGGAGTGATTGCCAATGCGCGCAAGAAAACGGGATGCAGGAAAGCGGGTGTTGCCGGTGCTGCTTGTGCTGCCGTTGCTCACGGCCTGCAGTCGGGAGCCTGAGAGTGCGCCGCTGACGGCGGGCGGGATTGCTTCTGGGCCCACATCGCTGGTGGATGTGGCGAAGCCTTTGGCCGAGCCCGGCGAAGCCGACATGCGCGCACTCGCCGAGGCCGAGGTGGACGAGATCAATCGCAATGGCGGCTTGCGCCTGCAGGTCTCCGGCGTGCAGTCGCCGCCCATCTTTATGCGCCTCGACGACTTCCGCAAAACGGAGTGCCGGCCTTATACCAAGGCCTACCGCTGTGACGGCGAGGTGACCTACTCCTATCCGGGCTCGGATTTTCCGCAGGAAACCTTGAGTTACAGCCGTCGTTACCAGCGTGACGGCCAGGGTAACTGGACAGCGGACTGAACAACTCGTCGCTCATGCCGGGGAGCCTCTGAAAATTGTGATGGCGGTTTTTTCAGGGGCTCCCCACGTTTTTTACGGCGCGGATGCCGGCCAGCGTCTGCGCGCTGGTTTCGCGCGCCGTCACCAGGAAATCCTGCACGAAGGCAATCTCCGCTTCCTCTTCACGCACCGCCGCATAGAGCGTGCGCCAGATGCCGCCTGAGCCCAGTGGCAGCGTCTTCACCCAGCCGCGCTGCACATATTCCTGCGCCGCCCACGAGGGCAGGGCGCAGACGCCGCGGCCACTCGCCACCAACTGCACCATCATCAGCGTGAGTTCGCTGTGCCGGATTTTCTGCGGCCGTACGCCGGCCGGCTGCAGGAAGTGCGAGAACACGTCGAGCCGGTCCTCGTCCACCGGGTAGGTGATCAGTGTTTCGCGGGCGAGATCGGCCGGCTGCACGCAGGCCTGCGCGGCCAGCGCATGGCCGGGTGCGACCACCAGCACCGCCTCGTAATCGAACAGTGGCACGAAGCGCAGCTCGCTGCGCCGCGGGTCCGGGTTCGATGTCACCACGAGGTCGAGTTCGCGGCGGGCGAGGGCGTCCTGTGCATCGCCATGGAAGCCGCTGGTGAAGTCCAGCTCGACCTCCGGCCAGTGCTCGCGGTAGCGGTTCAGCGCCGGCATCAGCCACTCAAAGCAGCTGTGGCATTCGATGGCCATCACCAGCCGCCCGGCGCGCCCGTTTTTCAGCTTGCCGATGTCGCGCTCGGCGGCGCGCAGGGCCGGCAGCACGAGGTCGGCCAGCTCCAGCAGCCGTTCACCGGCGCGGGTGAAGCGCGGGGGCTGCGTCTTGCGTGCAAACAGGCTGAGGCCAAGGCCGTCCTCCAGCCCCTTGAGCTGGTGGGACAACGCGGACTGGGTCAGGTGCAGCAGCTCGGCGGCCTCGGCCAGCGAACCGGTGTCGCGCAGGGCGACCAGTGTGCGCAGGTGGCGGATGTCGATCATGGCGTGGCTCCGGATGAGCGGGATTCAAGACGGGCATTAGATAATTGATTTTGATTCATGTAAAGCCGCCTCCAGAATGAGCGCCATTCATTCGGAGAGGCAAGATCATGAAGGCACACATCCTGGGTTTCCCGCGCATCGGCGCGGACCGCGAACTGAAGAAGGCCCTGGAGGCCTACTGGGCCGGCCGTATCGGCCGTGGCGAACTGGAGGCGACCGGCGCGGCGTTGCGCGCACGGCACTGGGCGCAGCAGCGCGAGGCCGGCCTCGACTTCGTGACCGTGGGCGACTTCGCCTTCTACGACCAGGTGCTGGCCACCTCGGCGCTGTTCGGCGTGGTGCCGGCGCGCTTTGGCCATGACGGTGGCGCAGTCGACCTCGACACCGAGTTCCGCATGGCGCGCGGCC
>DAIRDY010000046.1:0-12835 GCA_036795935.1 Moraxellaceae bacterium
GCCCGGATGCCCACACCTACGTGATCTATGCCAAGACCGACATCAGCGCCGGACCGCGCGGCATCACCGCCTTCATCGTCGAACGCGACTGGAAAGGCTTCTCGCGCCACCAGAAGCTGGACAAGCTCGGCATGCGCGGCTCCAACACCTGCGAACTCGTGTTCCAGGATTGCGAAGTGCCGGAAGAAAACGTGCTGGGCAAGGTCGGCGAAGGCGTACGCGTGCTGATGAGCGGCCTCGACTACGAGCGTGTGGTGCTTTCGGGTGGCCCCGTGGGCCTGATGCAGGCCTGCATGGACGTGGTCCTCCCCTACATCCACGACCGCAAGCAGTTCGGCCAGGCCATCGGCGAATTCCAGCTGATGCAGGGCAAGGTCGCCGACATGTACACGCTGCTCAATGCCTCGCGCGCCTATCTCTACACCGTGGCGCAGGCCTGCGACCGCGGCGAGACCGCGCGCAAGGACGCCGCCGCCGTCATCCTCTACACCGCCGAGAATGCGACCCGGCTTGCGCTGGAGGCCATCCAGGTGCTGGGCGGCAATGGCTATGTGAACGAGAACCCCACCGGCCGCTTCCTGCGCGACGCCAAGCTTTATGAAATTGGCGCCGGAACGAGTGAGATACGGCGCATGCTGATCGGCCGCGAGCTGTTCAACGAAACGAAATAAAGGCCTGCCACCCCTCCCCACTACTGGAAAGAGGGCTGGTGGCAAGGACTGGAGTAAGGGGCCACGCCTGACGCGGCCGGGCGCCAGGCCCGCCCTGCATGCATGCTCTCCCAACGTAGGGAAGAAAATTTACCGAGAACCGCCATGCCCATACTGAAGACCCAGATCAACAGCAGCTCAGCCGGCTTCCAGGAAAACGCCGCCCATCACCGCGCGCTCAACGACGAGTTGCAGACGCTGCTGGCGCGCATCCGTGAAGGCGGCGGGCGCGCTGCCATCGAGCGCCACAAGGCGCGCGGCAAGCTGACCGCCCGCGAGCGCATCAATGCCCTGATTGATCCGGGCTCGCCCTTTCTCGAGCTGGCGCCGCTGGCAGCGCACGAGGTTTACGGCGAAGACGTACCGGCAGCGGGCATTGTGGCCGGCATCGGCCGCGTCAACGGCGTCGAGTGCGTGATCGCCGCGAATGATGCCACCGTGAAGGGGGGCTCCTATTACCCGCTCACCGTAAAGAAGCATTTGCGTGCGCAAACCGTCGCGCAGGAAAACAACCTGCCCTGCATCTATCTCGTCGACTCCGGCGGCGCCAACCTGCCGCGCCAGGACGAGGTGTTTCCAGACCACCTGCATTTCGGCCACATCTTCTTCAACCAGGCCAACATGTCGGCCGCCAACATTCCGCAGATTGCCGTGGTCATGGGCTCCTGCACCGCGGGTGGCGCCTATGTGCCGGCCATGGCCGACGAAGCCATCATCGTGAAACATCAGGGCACCATCTTCCTGGCCGGCCCGCCGCTGGTGAAGGCGGCCACCGGCGAAGTCGTGAGTGCCGAGGAGCTGGGCGGCGCCGAATTGCACAGCCGCATCTCGGGTGTCACTGACCAACTGGCCGATACTGATGAACAGGCACTGGAGCTTGCACGCGCCTCGGTAGGAAGGCTGAACCGCGTCAAACAGCTGGCACTCGACGTACGGGCACCGGTCGCCCCGCTATACCCGGCTGACGAACTCTACGGCATCGTGCCCAAGGATCCGCGCCAGCCCTTCGACGTGCACGAAATCATCGCCCGCCTGGTCGACGGCTCGGAATTCGACGAATTCAAGCCGCTCTACGGCAGCACGCTGGTCACCGGCTTCGCCCGGCTCTGGGGTTATCCGGTCGGCATCATCGCCAACAACGGCATCCTGTTTTCCGAATCCGCCATGAAGGGCGCGCACTTCATCGAGCTCTGCTGCCAGCGCAAGATTCCGCTGGTCTTCCTGCAGAACATCACCGGCTTCATGGTCGGGAAGAAGTACGAGGAAGGCGGCATTGCCAAGCATGGCGCGAAGATGGTGCATGCCGTGGCCTGCGCCAAGGTGCCAAAGTTCACCGTCATCATCGGCGGCAGCTTCGGTGCCGGCAATTACGGCATGTGCGGCCGCGCCTACGAGCCACGCTTCCTGTTCATGTGGCCAAATGCCCGCATCTCGGTAATGGGTGGCGAGCAGGCCGCCAGCGTGCTCACCGACGTGAAGAAGGCGGCGCTCGCCAAGCAGGGCGTGCACTGGGGCGCGGAAGAAGAGGCCGCTTTCCGTCAGCCGCTGGTGGACAAGTACACCCGCGAGGCACAACCCGCCTATGCCAGCGCCCGGCTCTGGGACGATGGCGTCATCGATCCGGCGCAGACGCGCGACGTACTGGGCCTTGCGATTTCTGCTGCCCTCAATGCCCCGATACCGGAAACACGCTTCGGCGTGTTCCGCATGTAAGGAGGCTGCCATGACCGCCCTGCTCTCCTCGCTTGATACCCGTGGTGTCGCCACGCTGACGCTGAACCGTCCCGAGGTGCACAACGCCTTTGACGATGCGCTGATCGCGCAACTGAACCAGGAAATCGACCGCCTTTCCCGTCACCCCGACGTTCGCCTGCTGGTGTTGAATGCCAGTGGCAAGAGTTTTTCTGCCGGCGCAGATCTCGGCTGGATGAAACGCATGGCTAGCTATTCGCAGGAAGCGAACCTTGCCGATGCCGCCGAACTCGAACGCCTGATGCGCAGCCTCTACGAATTCCCGCGACCGACGCTGGCCGTGGTGCAAGGCGCGGCCTATGGCGGTGCTGTCGGCCTCGTCAGCTGCTGCGACATCGCCATTGCCAGCAGCAGCGCGAGCTTTGCCTTGTCGGAGGCCAAGCTCGGCCTGGCGCCTGCCGTCATCAGCCCCTACGTCATCGCTGCCATCGGTGCCCGCCAGGCTTCACGCTATTTCCTTACCGCCGAGCGTTTTGATGCGGCGCGTGCCGCCACCCTCGGGCTCGTGCACGAGGTGGTGACACCGGAGGCACTGGGCGCGCAGGCCGACGCCCTCATCCATACGCTGCTGGCCAACGGACCGGTGGCACTGATGGCCTGCAAGCGCCTGCTGCAGGAGATTGCGCCGGCCAGCAATGCCGCACTGCGCAACTACACCACGACGCTGATCGCCAGCCTGCGCACATCGCAGGAAGGCCAGGAAGGCCTGGGCGCCTTCTTCGAGAAACGTCCGCCCGCCTGGCAGGAGACTCGTTAAGCCATGTTCAAGAAAATCCTGATTGCCAACCGTGGCGAAATCTCCTGCCGCGTGACGCGCACGGCCCATCGCCTCGGCATCAAGACCGTGGCCGTCTACTCCGATGCCGATGCGCAGGCCCTGCATGTGCAGATGGCGGACGAAGCCGTGCGCCTGGGGCCCGCGCCCAGCCGCGAGTCCTATCTCTGCATCGACAAGATCGTGGCCGCCGCCCTCGCCACCGGTGCCGAAGCCATTCACCCGGGCTACGGCTTCCTGTCGGAGAACGCGGAATTTGCGGCCGCCTGCCGTGCGGCCGGCCTCGTGTTCATCGGACCTTCGCCGGACGCCATCATTGCCATGGGCTCGAAATCCGGCGCCAAGGCGCTGATGGCCAAGGCTGGCGTGCCACTGGTGCCCGGCTATCACGGCGCAGACCAGCACGACGACGTGCTGCTGGCCGAGGCCCGCCAGATCGGTTTTCCGGTCCTGCTGAAGGCCTCGGCCGGCGGCGGCGGCAAAGGCATGCGCGCCGTGCATGACGAGCGCGAATTTGCCGAAGCCCTGGCCGCCGCCCGCCGCGAAGCCGAAAACGCCTTTGGCGATGCCCGCATGCTGGTGGAAAAGCTGCTGGTGGAGCCGCGCCATGTCGAAGTGCAGGTGCTGGCCGATCGCCATGGCAATGCCGTCTACGTGTTCGACCGCGACTGCTCGATCCAGCGCCGCCACCAGAAAGTGGTGGAAGAGGCGCCAGCTCCCGGCCTAGATGCCGCGCTGCGCCAGGCCATGGGCGAAGCCGCCGTGCGCGCGGCGCTGGCGATCGGCTATGAAGGCGCCGGTACGCTGGAGTTTCTGGTCGGCCGGGACGGCGGTTTCTATTTCATGGAAATGAACACCCGCCTGCAGGTCGAGCATCCGGTGACCGAACTCGTCTCGGGACTCGATCTGGTGGAGTTGCAGCTGCGTGTCGCCGCCGGCGAGCCGCTGCCTTTCGCGCAGGCCGGCCTGAGTGCCAGTGGCCACGCCATCGAGGTGCGCCTGTATGCGGAAGACCCGCACAACGGATTCCTGCCCTCCACGGGCCGCCTGCGCCAGTTCCGTCTCCCTGCGGGTGACGGCATCCGTGTCGATACCGGCTATCGCGAAGGCGATGACGTCAGCGTGCATTACGACCCGATGATGGCCAAGGTGATTGCCTGGGGCGCGGATCGCCGGCAGGCCGCCGAACGCCTCGCACGCGCACTGGAGTCGCTGCGCGTGGCTGGCGTGCGGCACAACACTGCCTTCCTGATCAGCGTGCTGCGCCATCCGGACTTCCTGCGCGGCGAACTCGGCACGCATTTCATCGAACAGCACCAGGGCGACTTGCTGCCGGCCCCCAGCACCGCCAGTGAAGACCTGTTGCTGGCGGCACTGGCCCGCCTGCTGGCACGCGCGCCCCTGCATGCCGGCAATGACCCGCATTCGCCCTGGCAGGCACTGCGCGGTTTCCGCCTCGGCGCCGCTGACGAGGTGCACTGCCGGCTCGCCGCCAGTGACGGCCTGCACAGTGTCTGGCTGCGGCCCGCCGGCAACGACTGGCATTACCGACTTGGCGAACGCGCCGGCGAATGCCGGCTCGAGCCGCGCGGCGAGCACTGGCAGCTCACCATCGACGGTCGCCAGCGCCTCGCCGATTTCCGCCTGCATGACGGCGGCATTGACATCTTCCGCTCCGGCGCCCATGTCGAGATCGGCTTTGCTCGTCCGGATGCCGCCGCCAGTGACAAGCGCGACGACCGCCATTATCTGGCGCCCATGAACGGCCGCATCATTGCCGTCGCGGTCAGCGCCGGCGATACGGTGGCCGAGGACGACACGCTGGTAGTAATGGAAGCCATGAAAATGGAATACCGCCTGCGCGCCCGCCGCGCCGGCCGCATCGCCAGTCTCGGCGTTCAGGCCGGCGATCTGGTCAGCGAAGGCCTGCTGCTGGTGGCGCTGGAGGAGGCGGCATCATGAGCAATCCCGTGCTCTGGCAACCCGACGAGGACCGCATCGCCCGCAGCCGGCTCGCCGCCTTCCAGCGCTGGCTGGCGCGCGAACGCGGCCTCGCGTTCGATGACTATGCGGCGCTGCATGCCTGGTCGGTGGCCGACCGCGCCGGCTTCTGGCAGGCCGTTGCCGATTACTTCGATGTGCGCTGGCATGCACCTGCGACGACCACACTCGGGCGCGACAGCATGCCGGGAGCGGAATGGTTTCCCGGTGCCACGCTCAATTTCGCCGAGCACCTGCTGCGCCATGCCGACGACCGCCCGGCCCTCGTCGGCTATCTGGAAAACGGCCACCGCCGCGTGCTCAGCTATCGCGAGCTGAATGCGCAGGTGGCGGCCGTGGCGGCGTGGATGCGCGTACAAGGCATCACGGCGGGCGACCGCGTCGCCGCCTTCATGCCCAATGTGCCGGAAACCGTGGTCGCCATGCTGGCAGCCACCAGCCTCGGCGCCGTGTGGTCATCCTGCTCGCCGGACTTCGGCCTGCAGGGTGTGCTCGACCGCTTCGGACAGATCGCGCCCCGCTTGCTGGTGGTGGCCGACGGCTATTACTACAACGGCAAGACCATCGACTGCAGCGAGAAGATCAAGGCAATCACCGCTGCCCTGCCCTCGCTCGGCGCGACGCTGGTGGTCGAGCTGACCGGCCGCGCCGACGAAAACCTGCTCGCGGCATTGCCGGCGGCCTGCCGCTTCGGCGATGCGCTGGCAACGCCATCCACCGGCCTCATCTTCACGCCGGTGCCCTTCGCGCACCCGCTCTTCATCATGTATTCCTCGGGCACCACCGGCGTGCCGAAATGCATCGTGCACGGCACCGGCGGCACGCTGCTGCAACACCTCAAGGAGCTCGCGCTGCACACCGACATCGGTCGCGACGACGTGGTGTTCTACTACACCACCTGCGGCTGGATGATGTGGAACTGGCTGATCTCGACGCTGGCACTCGGTGCCACCGTCGTGCTCTACGACGGCTCGCCGTTCGCACCGACACCCGCGGTGCTCTGGGACATCGCCGAACGCGAACGCATCAGCATCTTCGGTACCAGTGCCAAGTACATCGCGGCACTGGAAAAGGCCGGTGTCAGACCGGCGCAGTCGCATGGGCTTGGCGCCTTGCGCGCGCTGCTCTCCACCGGCTCGCCGCTGGCGCACGAGGGCTTCGACTACGTCTACCGGGACATCAAGCCCGATCTCTGCCTGTCCAGCATTTCCGGTGGCACCGACATCATTTCCTGCTTCGCGCTCGGCAATCCCTGCCTGCCGGTGCGCCGCGGCGAACTGCAGTGCAAGGGCCTCGGCATGGCCGTGGACATCCTCGACGACGCCGGCCACCCGGTGACCGGCGAAAAAGGCGAGCTGGTGTGCACCCGCGCCTTCCCGTCGATGCCGGTCGGCTTCTGGAACGATGCCGACGGCAGCAAGTACCGCGCCGCCTATTTCGAGCGCTTCCCCGGCCTCTGGGCACATGGCGACTACGGCGAGCAGACGCCCGAGGGCGGCATGATCATCCATGGCCGCTCCGATGCCGTGCTCAACCCCGGGGGCGTACGCATCGGCACTGCCGAAATCTATCGCCAGGTGGAGAAAGTGCCTGAGGTGCTGGAGTCGCTGGCCATCGGTCAGGACTGGCAGGGTGATGTGCGCGTGGTGCTGTTCGTGCGCCTGCGCGAAGGGCTCCTGCTTGACGACAGCCTGCGCCAGCAGATCTGCCGCGTGATCCGCGACAACACCACGCCGCGCCATGTGCCGGCGAAGATCGTGCAGGTGACGGATATCCCGCGCACCATCAGCGGCAAGATCGTCGAGCTCGCGGTGCGCAACGTGGTGCACGGCCTGCCGGTAAAGAACACTGACGCGCTGGCCAATCCGGAGGCGCTCGCCCAGTTTGCGAGCCGACCGGAACTTGCCGACTGAGACTGCTACAGCCAACAAAAAAGGGCCCGTCGGGCCCTTTTTGTTGCAGCGTTACATCAGGTCCAGAAGTAGCTGGACGTGCGCAATGTGATGTTCTCGACGATGTAGCTGGCCATCGCCGATACGGTGATCTGCGGGTTCACAGTCAGCTCGCTCGGGAACAGGCTGGCATCGACGACAAACAGCCCCTTCATTTCGTGCACTTCACCCCAGGGGTTCACCACCGAGCTGAACGGGTCCTTGCCCATGCGGCAGGTGCCCTGCGGGTTATAGGCAATCATGCGCATGGTGTAGAGGCCGAGCGAACCGTAGGCAATCTTGTCCACCGCCGCATCCAGCTCGAACACGCTGTTGGCCGAGGTGCGGTCATACGCCGGCAGGTACACCTTTTCAGCACCGGCCGCGAACATCACGCGGCCGGCATGGCGCAGGCCCTGGCGCAGGGAATCAAACTCGGCACGGCTAAGGTTCCACTCGATGCGCTTGTCGCCGTTGACCGGGTCACCGATCCACTGCACATAACCCTGGCCGTGGTCCTGCACGAACACGTTCAGCGCGGCGAAATACTTGTACTCCTTCATGAAGCGAACATGGTCTTCGCCCTCGCCCAGCTCGCCCTGCGAGATCAGCTGCACCGGTGCGGCGAGACCGGTCTCCATGTCCAGGTAATTGTTTTCCTTGTTATGGAAATGATCGACGCGGATGCCGGTCAGCGCACCGCGCCAGCCGTAAACCGGCTCGGGAAACTTGCCGAACACGGACACGCCGGGCCGCACCGACAGATTGCGGCCAACCATCCCGCTCTGGCGGCCGAAGCCGCTCTTCTGCAGCAACAGCGGCGTCTGGATAGGGCCTGCCGCCAGGATCACGATCTGGCTTTCCACCTGGAAGGTGGCCACCACCTGCTTGCTGTCCGGGTCGATGAAGCGGCCCTCGACACCGGTGGCACGACCGTTGCGGCCGTTGACGAAGTCGACATGCGCATCGCCGTAGATTTCCGCGCCTTCGGCGACAGCCCAGGGCAGATAGGTCACCAGCATCGACAGCTTGCGGTCGGAGGGGCAGCCGGCCAGGCAAAGGCCCGTCAGTGCGCACTGCTTCACATTGCGCGACAGAGGCTTCCACGACCAGCCCATGGACTCGCAGCCCTGGATCACGAGATTGGAGGCATCGTTGATCTCGTGCGGCTCGTTGACGTGCACGCCCAGATTCTTTTCGATCTTGTCGAAATGCGGCTTCAGCTGTTCAGGCGTCAGGTTCTCGAGGCCATGCTCTTCGGCCCAGGACGTGAGCACATGATCGGGAAGGCGCGCCGAGGTGGTGGCGCTGATCACGGTGGAGCCGCCGACAACAGAGCCCTGCAGCAGGATGAGGTCACCAGTCGAGTTGGTCTGCAGGCCGGCATCCTGGTACATGCGCCACATGCTGTCGGTCATGTCTTCCTTGAAGTCCGAGCTCGGCACATATCGGCCGGCTTCCAGCACGATTACGGAACGCCCGGACTTGGCCAGCTCGTAGGCCGCCACGGCGCCGCCCGCCCCGGAGCCGACCACGACCACATCGGCACGCAGGCTGACCTGTTTCGACGTGATGTCGCTCGACAGGGTGACGGGAATCCCGTCGCGCGGCATTTCCTTGTAGATCATCTCGCCCTCGATTCGGGTGATTGCGTCGTAGCGACGATTTCTTGTTGTGTCGGAGTGCTCAGCTGCGCGGCAGCGGTGCATTGCCCAGGCGGCGGATGCCCCACTTTTCCGTCACCGGGCCATCGTACTCAAGCCCCGGCCAGGTGCGCGGATCCTGCCAGTAACCGAAGGTCACCAGCATCTTGAGACTGGTGATGACGCCGCGCTGCACCAGATTGCCGGTCTGCCAGCTGTTGACGTGGCGCATGGCACGGGCATCACCCATGGCGGAGAAGCGCGAGAACTGCCAGACCGGGGTGTATTCCATGGTCTGCACCGCGAGCCTGAGCAGGAGACGCGGACGGCTGTCGAGCTTGCTGACCACAAGATCGACGTTCTGCATCACCGGCACTTCGGTGGTCGAGGGCAGCTGGAACTTCTGCGTCGGCAGCATGACGATGCGCAGCTTGTCGAGCACGCGGTACTCGGCATCACTGAGGTGCTTGATGCCGGGCGGCACGTCACGCGCCGCCAGCACCTCGCCGGGCAAGGCCAGCAGTGCACCGCCGGCCGCCATGACGCGGGCGCTGCCGGTCAGGAAGCTGCGACGGGAAAGAGGCTCGAGGCCGGCCAGGAAACCGGGAGGCAGGGAAGGCTTGTCGTTCATCTTGCTCCTCGGCGGACACCGTCCGGGGCAAATTTTTAGTTATATGAGGCGCTTGGACGCCAATTCAGCCCGGGAGTCTAGCCCAAGGCAGGGGCAAAACCCAACAGGCAGCAAGCGGCTTTTTGGTGGCAATTCCGTCATGGCCGGCCAAGCCTTCAGAGTATGCCGTCCCAGAGTCGCCGCCGCCCGCTCTCGGGGTCCTGCAACAGGGCCGTTTCAGCCCCAATCAGCAGGGTGTCTCGACCCGCCTCGCGATAAGTCGCCCACTGTGGCCAGCCCTCGGCCGCCGGCGGCTGGCCATGGGCGAAGGCGGCCCAGGCGGCACGCACCTGCGCCGACAGCCCTGCCGCCGCCTCACCGCCTCCGGTAAAGAACTGGCCGGTGGGCTGCCCGGTGATGCCAAACACGAAAGGAATCTCGATGACATGGCAGCTGCCCATGCGCCTATTCCAGGCACAGGGCCAGTCGAACAGGTAATGCCAGGTGGGTGCCGGCTGACCGAAACGGGCCTCGGCCAGCCTGATCGTGGGCAGGCGGAACATGCGGTCGGTCTCGAAGGCGCAGAACAGCTCGCTGTTGGGCAGCGCCGGCAGCAGCGCACGGTAGCGCGCCAGCATGGCCTCGCCCCTGCCCGGCAGCACACGTTCGAACTCGTGCCGCAAACGCTCTTCGTCCGGCTCCGGCCGCGGCTCGCCGCGCCCCATCGCCTGCGGCGCCATATAAAAGAAGCGCCACTCATCCAGCGTGGTGCCCAGCAGCACCGGGACATCCGCCGCCACGCCGCGGCGCAGCGCCGACAGCGGATGCTCGGGGAGGATGTCATCGCCCAGCACCGGCAGCAGCGTCATGCCGAACTGCGGCAGCGGCGCCGCATGCAGACCGCGGTTGACCGTGGTCGCAAAACACGGACGCTGGGCGCGGACAATCCCGTCATGCGGGCCTTCGAGACAGGCGGCGGGATCACCACCTGCCGCCTCGGCGAAACGCCGGGTGATGCGCTGCGCCTCGGCCACCGTCACCACATGATCGGGGCTCCCGCTCTGGATGATGGCCGCCCGAAAAAGGCCGCGTGCGGCCGGGCTGGCCAGCAGGCAGGCGATGCTCATGCCGCCGGCCGACTCGCCGAATACCGTGACCCGCCCGGGGTCGCCCCCGAAATCGGCGATATGCGCCTGCACCCACTTGAGCGCCAGGACCTGGTCGCGCAGGCCGGCATTGCTCACGCCGCCGAGCGCAGGCCAGTCGGACCACTCACCAAAACCAAGAATCCCAAGCCGGTAATTGATGCTGACCACGATCACGCCATTGTCACGCGCCAGTGCCGACGCCTCGTAAAGCGGCTGGTGGCTGGCACCGGTGGCAAAACCGCCGCCATGTATCCACACCATGACCGGCAGCGGGCCCTGCCGGCGGACCGGGCGCCAGATGTTGAGCGCCAGGCAATCATCGCCGGTGGCGCCCACGGCCATCATCGAGATCGCCTCCTGCGGCGCGCCCGGCGCCCAGTGGCTGGCATCGAATGTCCCCTGCCAGGGCGCCACCGGCTCGGGTGCCCGAACCCGGCCCAAGCCTTGCAGCGCACGGGCATAGCGGATGCCGCGAAATATTTCCACGTCACCCGCCGTCACGCCGGCGATACGCCCCAGTGCCGTTGCCACCACCGCTGCTGTCATGAAACCCCCAGATAGGCCTGAAACCTTGCCAGCGGCATCTGCCGGCGCCGGGCGACTGGAGGCCCGGGCGCGCGCCAGACTAGAATCCGGGCATGAAAAACCCGCCCGCCAGTCCCGCATCCGCCGCCGCTGCCGCCGAGCGCCAGCTCACGGTGTCGAGCGTACACCTGAATTACCTGATCGACAGCGCCCGCGACATGGGTGCGCAGTTGCAAGCGGTGCTCGACGAGCTCGGCCTGAACGCCGCGCTGCTTGGCGACATTGAACAGCGCGTGCCGCTGACCGTGGAGCAACGCCTGCTCGACACCATCCGGCAGCAACTCGACGACCCGCTCTTTGGTTTGCACATGGGCGAAAAGGTGCGCCCTGCCTCGGCAGGGTCGCTCGGATACGCCACGATGAGCAGCCGCAACCTGGGCGAAGCCATCGGGCTCATGCTGCGCTACGAGCGCTTCCAGTCCGATGTTGCACACTGCGACATGCAGGTAGATGACGAGACATTCAGCATCAGCTGGACACCACAGGATGGCGAAGTGGACATCCACCGGCACCGCGTCGAGGCCACCTTCTCAGGCTGGGTGAATTTCGGACGCTGGATCACGCGCAGCCAGCATCATCCGCTGGCCGTGAGCTTTCGTCATGCCTGCCCGGTGGACGATACCGGCGATTACGAACGCATCTTCTGCTGTCCGGTAACCTTCAATGCCGATGTCAACCGCATCACGCTGAGCGCCAGCCTGCTCGATATTCCACTCGCGGATGCCGACCCCGAAATCCACCAGCTGATGCGCGCCCGCATCGAGCAATTGCTGGCCAATTACCAGGCCCGAGGCAATTTCCTGGGCACGGTCCGCCAGGCCATTCTGGCCGCCCTTCCCCTTTGCACGCCGACACTGGAAAGCCTGGCCGACGAAATGGGCATCAAGCCATGGACGCTGCGCCGTCGCCTGAGTGCCGAGGGCACGGATTTTTCCAGCCTGCTCGACCAGGTGCGGCAGGAGCAGGTCCAGCGTTATCTGGCTGACCCGCGCCAATCGATCAGCGATATCGCCAGCCTGCTGGGCTACTCCGAACAAAGCGCCCTCAACCGGGCCTTCAAGCGCTGGTTCGACTGCACGCCAGCTGCCTACCGGCAGCGCCTGCTGCAGAAATGAAGCTGCAGAAATGAAAAGGGCCGCAATGCGGCCCTTTTCATTTCGTCATACTCAGCGGAACACGATTACGTGCTTGTTTTTCTCGACAATCGCGGGCCCGATGCCATCCACCTGCTGCAACTGCGCCAGCGAGGTGAAGGGCCCGTGCTGCTTGCGATGCTGGATGATCGCCTGCGCCTTCTTGTCGCCAACACCATTGAGGCGACTGGCGAGCGTGGCGGCATCGGCCGTATTCACGTTGACACGGCCGGCAGCGGTGGCCGCTGCCGGTGCTGCCGCGACAGCCGGCGCCGGTTTTGCCGGAGCGGGCTTGTCATTGGCCAGCGCCGAAGCCGAGGAAAAGGCCAGCAGGGCCGGCAAGAGGAAGGAATGGATACGCATGATGACTCTCCTTGAGTGACGTCCTTGTGTCACCTCCATGGCGACGCAGGCAGCCTAGGAAAGCTGTTTCATGCTGTAAATAGCGGGTAATACGGACACAAAAAAACCGGCATCAGCCGGCTTTTCTGTTTAGAGGCACAAGACCTCGTCTGATTTTGGTCGGGACGGCAGGATTTGAACCTGC
>DAIRDY010000047.1:0-12801 GCA_036795935.1 Moraxellaceae bacterium
GCCACGCCTGGGGCTCCAAACTTCCTGCGGCCTCAAGATGACCTCGGCCAGATACTGGGCTTGCACAAATTAAATGCGACGCGTGCACGGATTCCATGCGACATGATCGCATTCCACGCGACAAAACACGTCGCATGGAATGCGTGCACTATAGGGTAAAAGACCGCAGCATCGCCGCCTGAGATCGCGCCGCTCGGGCATGCTTGAATACGGCGGTCATGGCAAGGACAGTCTCTCGGCTTTTGGCCAATGCGCGGTGATCTGGTGCACGTAGACGTCCATATCCTCCAAGCGCGATACCAGCTCGACATACGCCTGTGGCAACGCAGGTTGCGCGCCGCCGTCGGCGCGGCGCTTGGCTCGTGACCCGTCACGTCGTGGCTCATTACACCTTCGCCGGGCGGGCGCCGAGGTTGCCGCTCGCGATCGAGGCCGGGTAGCGGAGGTCCAACGCCCCGAGGCCCGCGTACGCGCCGTGGTTCCAGCCGCCGCCGCGAAGCGGATAGCGCTGGCCGTTGTTGCGCATCCAGAATCCCCCTGCAAGCGCCGGCGATGACAGCGGGGCCAGCGCGAGGGCGCGCATGATGGCAGGGACGGTAACACCCGTTGCGGCGGGTAACGAGGCGAACAATGTGGAGCAATAGTCGTAGCTGTGATTGCTATCCCCTGCCGGGCCGGTGTAATTGGTCACACTGGTGGCAATGGTCGGAGTGCCGAGGTTGCCCGCAGTGGTGTCATTGTTGGACGCGCTGGGCGAGTTGAGCTTGAGCGTGCCAGCCGTGCCCGGGGCAACCAGCGAGCCATCTTGCAGAATGGCCTTCCACGGAGCGCTGCCGTCGAACAGGCTGGCGGTCGCGGCGTCGTTGTTGGCGAGGATTTGAATTTCGCCATCCACCAGGCGCAGGCCGGGGGTGAATTCCCACACATTACCCACGATATCGGCGATCCCGGCAGGCGTGCCGTCGTGCCGCCAAGTGACAGGGCCAGTGCCGGTGAGCGTGCGGCCTACGCCGCTGGTGCTGCCCGGTGTGCCGTTATCCACGCGGCGAGCGGTCTCCCAGGTGGCGTTATGCGCGCAACCCCAGTTGGTGTTGCCTCGCGGCCAGGGGCCGTTCTTGGCGGTGAGCAAGGCCACTGCCGCCCACTCGGCATTGGTTGTGACGTGGAAGCCAGCGCCGCAAGCGCGGGCAGCGCTCACGAAATAGGTATAGGGCTGCGATGTGGTCGGTTCGACGCCGGGCAGGCTCAGCAATTCGCCGTTTTTGACAACACCCGGATACATGCCGATCCAGATGCCGTCGCGCTCGATGGCATCGACGATAAAAGCCGGGTGCACGCCACTGCCGAGCGAAGCATCGATGGCATCCAACGTGAACTTTGGGATCCAGCGGAAATAGCTCGGCTGGCCGGATTGCGTGTAGTGGACGGTGCACAGGCCACCGGTGGCGGCCTCGACGCTGGCGCGCAGTTCGTCACGGATAAAAATAGTGGGCATGGTCAGATCTCCAGTTCAGATCAGCCAGCAAAGGGCCAAAGCTCGATGGTGACGGCGTTGGTATCCAGCGGCAGCGCTTCGCGGGCGCTGGCGGGCTCGCCGCTCATGGGGTCGGTGCCGCCCTCAGTCTCGACATGCTGCCGTGCCGGGATGCGCACGACAGCGACGATGGCGCCGTCATCGCTGCCCACGGCAAAGCCCGCAGCGGAGTGGCGGATGACGACCTCGGCGGAGGTGTCCTGCTGCTCGTCAGCGAAGGTAACGACCACATCGCCGATGGTGAGAGCCGCGTCGGTGACGGCAAAGGGCGCGACGCGCGCGCCGGGTTGAATGGTGTTTATCATGGGCATGGTCAGGCTCCTTTATCAGTCATGCAGTCGGGTGGTTTGCCAGCGAATGCGCACGTCGTCTGCAGCAGACCCAAGCCACAGCGTGCAGCCGTTGGTTGCGCGGTTGGTGATGACGATCTGGTCGGCCCGGCAGGGCGCGCCGGTGGACGACACCACGTCGATATCCATGCGCCAGTCGGTGCCGCGCATGTGGCGTGCAAAGGCCAGCGACACGCTCGGCGGGCTGTCGAGCATCTCTGGGTAGCAGGCCTCGATGCGGCGCACGTCGGTGAGCGTGACGTTGGCAAGATAGGGATCGGTGGCGTCGGTGCTGCCAGCCGGAATGGTCAGGCGGTAGATTTCGATGCCGTTGTCCGGCACAGACTGGCCGATGGCGGTGACGGCCAGCTTATAAGTGCCGCTGCCGAGCGGGTACAGGTAGGCCGAGACCATGACTGCCACGCCTCCCGTGTTGGGCGGGACGCTGGCGGCGTTGTCTTGCCGCGCCACCGTGAAGACGTTACCGCCTGCAAAGCAGCGCCCGGCCGCGATGTGCAGATTTCGCGCCGCCGCGGTGGACTTGGTAATCGCGCAGCCCTCCATCACCCCGCGGTTGCGGATGAGCAGCTCGCCTTGCTGCTGATAGGGTCCGTAGCGCAACGCATCGATGCTGGCGTTTGCCAAGCTTGCCAGCCCCAGCGCCTGCATGATGGCGGTATGGCTCATGTCGGCCATGTCGGTGCCGACGGCCTCCACACTGTTTTGCAGCACGGCCAGGCGCGCTTGCAGGCTGCCGTAGCCGCTGGCAGCGGCGTCCACCTGGTCGGCGCGGGCCTTGAGGTAGAGCGTGCGGCTGGCCAGCTGCTTGGCCTGGATGTTGGCGGTGCCGGTTTCGCCGCCCAGGATGGGGTCGGTGGTTTCGATCCGGTAGATGCCGGATTCCCACACCGACGATTCGGTGAGGTTTGCCATGTGGTCTCCTTAGAAAACGATGGTCCAGGTGCCAGTGAGCGACAGGTCGTCGCTCTTGTGGATGGCGGCGCGCACCTTGCGCGCGAAGAGCGTGCCGTCGGCGCAGCGCAGGCCGAATTCGGTGATGGCCATGCCGTTGGCCTCGGCGGTGGAGAGCGACCAGTCGAAGGCCACGCGGCCGGTGGCTGGATAGCTCACCGATGTGACCGGCTTCCAGAACGCGCCGGAAAGCCCGGTGTTGGCTGGCGCGGCGGCCGTCGTGCCGATACCAAAGCCGATGTGCGTGATGTGGCGGCCAGTGCCCGCGCCGCCCACCAGGCGGGCGAGCTGGTCTTTCGCGTCGTTGACGATGAGGTTGGGCTCGGCGAACTCCTCGACGAGCTGCCCGGCGCGGTAGATGGCCAGGCGAAACTCGCCGGCGAGCGGCTGGGTGTCAGACAAGTGCATGGATGGCTCCTGCGATGGTGACGGTGGCGACGGCGGGCATGGCGACATCCAGCACGTCGCCGCGCCGCCAGATGGCGGGGCGGAAGGCGCGCAGCACGTCCCAAAAGTCGCCGCGCGCCAGGCTGGCTTTGCGCAAGCGCGACTCGGACTGCGCGTGCTCTCTCCCGACGAAGATGGCGGTGCCAATGGCCGCACCCGCCCACCAGTCGCCGGTGAGCGCGGCCCATGCGGCCTGCACGCCGATGGCGATGGCGGCGTGCTCCAGCGGGGTGGTGTCGCGCCCGGTGTGGCGCCTGGCTGCGGCCAGGACGGCAGCAGCGATCAGAGCGCACGGGATGGCGGCAAAGGCAAGCAGCACAGAGCTCATGCGGCCTCCAGATAGGTGATGACATCGCCCGCTGCGGGGATGCCGCTGGCGTAGCGGTGCGCGCCCGTCGCGGTGACGGTGCCGTCGTAGCGGCGTGTGCTGTAGCGGTGGCGGCCGTCGTAGCGCACGTGACGGCGCACGGTGATGGGCATGACGGCATCCTCGGCCACCGGCGCGGAGTGGCCGTAGTCGGTGTGGCCGTCGGCCTGCGTGGCACCGTCGTACAGCGGCCAGCGCTGCTGGCGGTCGGTGTCGGCCCAGGCGAGCGACAGCGTGGTGTCGGACTCCGGCGCGCTCGCACGCCAGTGGCTGTCGTTGGCGGCCCACCCCTGGTAAAGCCGAGCGCCGTCGGCCAAGGTCTGGCCGCTGTAGGTGAGCGGCACGCCCTGGTTGTAGCGGTGCGCGCCGTCGTAGTACCGCCGCCAAGGGCGCAGGTCATCGCCCTGCCAGTGCGCGTTAGCGGTGTGCGCGTCGGCGCTTGGCGCGGTGTCGGATACGTCCGCGCGCCATGCCAGGCGCGTCAGATGCCGGGATACCGGGGCCTGCTCGCGCGCCAGGCTGGCAACGATGCCCGGCGTGGACGCATCCAGCGCGGCGGTCTCGCCAAGATCGACCTCGATCTGATACTCGGCCCAGCTGCGGCCACCGTAGATCTCCGATCCGTCGGCGAAGATGCTGCCGTCGTATCGCCGCATGGCGCGGCCTTCGATGAGGCGCGACTGCGCGCCGAAGCCAGCGGCCGCCAGCGCCTGCTTGACGGCCCACGGCGTGCCCTTTTTGCGGCGCAGCGCGATGGCGCGGGCGAGCATCTGGCGGCGCTTCGCGGGCGTGTCGGCCAGCCGCCAGCCTTCGAGGTTGGTTACATGCCAGCCGTAGGCGAGCACGGGCAAGAGCCGCTCGTCCACCGCATCCACCAGGTGGGTGAGCGCCTTTTCGACGGGCAGAGACTCCAGCCGCGCCGAGAGGTCGGCCAGCGCCGCCAGACGCTCGTCGGTGGCGATGACGTCCGGATACCAGCGGCGCTCACTCATCCTCGGGCTCCGTGACGGTCACCGCGATGCTGGTGGCGTTCGTCCAGTGGTGCACGTCGGCGGTGATGTCGGCGGCGGGGTGCGCGAGCGCCACGCGCTTGGCACCCGGCACGTGCAACGCGGCGATCAGCGCTGAGCGGGTCACGTCCTGCCCCAGGCGCTGCGCTTTCGTCGCGCAGAATGCGGTCACGGCGGCCTCGGCGGCGGCGCGCACGCTCTCGGCGTCGGCCCATGCGTAGGGGGTGACGGTGGCGGCCACGCTGTAGGGGAAGTCCACCGGGTCCTGCACGCTAACCGTGTCGCACAGGGGGCGGGCGTCCTCTGCGCTGGCAGCAGCCAGCACGCGCGCCTTGATGTCGGCGGAAGGCAGACCGGAGGCGGTGAGCGGGTGTAGCACCACGAGCCCAGGCTCGGGCGAGCGCACGGCCACATCGGTGATCGAGGCATCCGCCGTCATGGCATGGTAGCGGTAGGCCAGGCGCGGGCCGGCCACCGAGAAGTGTTCGGGCGCGAGACGAATGCGCTCGCGCAGCCGCTCGTCGCCCTCGCCCGGCAGGCGCACCACCCCCACCAGCTCGCCCAGGTAGTCGAGCATGGGCGCGCGCGCGAAGGCGACGAGGTTTTGCCGCGCGGCCTCATTGATGGCGGCGCGGCAAAGGCTTTCGCGATAGGCGCAGATGTCGATCAAAAGCTGCTCGGCCTGGCCTGGGTAGACGGTGCGGCCGGCGGCGGTCTCGTAGGCGCTTTTGAGCTCGGCGGCGATGGCCGCCGGGTCGTCGGCGATGAGTTTGATGGGGTCGGTCATGGACGCACCTCGGCCAAGCCGGCTAGACCATCGGCGGCAGTGAAGTGCACGCCGATTCTCAGGTGATGCGCCTCATCCAGATCGACGCTGACGCGCTCGATTTTGACGCGCGGCTCCCAGCGCCGGATGGCGGCGTAGACCTCGCGCACGAGGTGCGGGCGGGCGCGGTCGATGGGGTGGTCCAGATAGCGCCAGATGTCGGAGCCGAACTCCGGGCGCAGCGGGTCGCTGCCGCGGCGCGTGGTCAGGATGATGGCGATGGCCTGGCGCAGATCGTCGAGCGCCTGCGCGTAGCCATCCCCGCCCAGGGCGATCTGCCAGTGGGCGCGGCGCGGGATGGAGGCGGCAGCGGTCGCGGTCATAACAAACATGATCCTCGCGCGTGCGCGTGGCGCGAAGGCTGATTGGCTTCAGGCCGAAAGGTCGTCGGCAAACACATCCGGGCTGCCGGTGGCGGCGGCGGAGCCGCAATCGACTGGATCGCCGATGCGTCCGGCGGCGCGGCCGTTGGCGAAAACCGTTGGGCTGCCGGCGGCGAGCGCGCCGCCGTGGCAGGGCCGCCCGCAACAGTGCGCGGCCCAGCCGTCGCCGACGCGGTGCCAACCCAGGCCGTTGACGAAGACATCGGGGCTGCCCTCGGCATTGGCGCGGCTGGGGTAGCAGCCGTGGCCAGTGCAGATGTCGGTGTGGCGGTGCGCGGCGGGCATGGCGTCAGTTGAGGTCGATGCGCGGCGCGCGCAGGATGATGTGTGTGGCGGAGACGATCTCGATGTCGCCGACACAGTGGACGCTGAGCTTGTGCGTGCGCCGGTCGTAGTCGATGGCGGTGCCGTCGGCAAAGCGGATGTGGTGTCGATCCGGCGCGCCGGTGACGGGCGCTGGGTCGCGCCGCGAGTAGATGCAGCCCAGGCACACGCCGGTTTCGCCGCGGCGGTCGAGCAGCACGGCCACGTGCTCGCCGATGTCGGGCAGGCCGTAGTGGCGGTCGCCGCGGCTACCCATGGTGAGCACGGGCAGCCACCAGGTCTCGATCTCGAGGTCGGGGATGTGCGCCCGGATGGTATGCCTTGTCTCATCCAGCGCGGTCACGAAGCCATAGCGCAGGGTCACGCCGGCCTCGTCGTGGGTCTCGATCATGGCAGCCTCCGGGTTTGCAGGTCGGTCGTGTAGCCAGCGCGCGAGAGGGTGTGTCGCGCCTCGACGATGAGGTAGCGGCCATCCAGGCGCGCGAAGCCCTCCAGCCGCACTATCGAGCCGGCGACGAGCAGCGGGTCGCCGGGTAGCGAAAGCTCCAGCGCCGTCTTGTCCACGGCGTGGCGCTCGGCCTCGCCTTCGGCCTGTGCGGCGGCGTCCTCGGGCGAGCGGGCGCGCCGGTGGATGCGCCGCACATCCACCGGCTTGACCTCGCCGGTGGCGGCGTCTTTGCCGTAGACGAGCGCGCTTTGGGTGTCGTGGTGCTTGAGCTCGACGCGCTGCGGCACGTCGGAGACCTTGTCGCGGTAGCGCCAGGCGGTGATGACCTCTGGCGTGAGCGTGGCGGCATCCTCCTGCTCGGCCAGATGGCTTGCCTTGGCCACCGCCAGCGTCTGGTTGTTGTCGGCGAGCTTGACGGTGTAGCCGTATTCGCCGAGCAGCCGGCGCACGAAGGCCCAGTCGCCCTCCTGGTATTGCGTGACGCGGTCGAGCAGCGGGTCGGGATCGATTCTCCCGGCGCGCCTGGCGCCCAGCCGCGCCGCCACCGCATCGACGATCTGGGACAGGCGCAGGTTTTCATACGCCCGGCCCAGCCGCGTGCGCGCCTGGCGCGTGATGCCGGCGGAGAGCGCGCGGATGCGCACGCTCAAGGGCGGCGCGGCGATCTCGATCTCGTCCACCTCCATCTCGCCGGTGTCGCCGAGCAGCCGGTCGCGGTAGCCGTAGCGCATCTGCAGCGTCACCCCCTTGTCCGGATACCAGTCGGCCAGCCACCGGGTGTCGCGCACGGACGGGCTGGCCAGCTCGACATCGAGGTCGTCAGCTTCGCCCGAGAGCCGGTCGGTGTAGGTCGCGCTCATCAGGTAGGGCGAGAGATCGGCGGTGACGTCGCGCCCGTTGTAGAGGAGCTCGACGGCGGAATGGATCAGCGACGCCATGGCGGCAGCCTCGCGACAGAGGCGGCAGCATCGCGCCGCTCGATGATGGGCACGACGACGCGCTGGCCGGAGGGCAGCGTCGGGCGTGCGGCCAGATGCGGGTTGGCGGCCAGCAGGCGCGGCAGCTCGGCCACGTCGCGGTAGTAGCGCCAGGCGATGGCGTCCCAGCGCTCGCCGTCGCGCGTGATGTGGATGAGCGCCTTCATGCCACCGCGCTCCGGATGGCGATGTCTGCGGCAAGGCTCGACAGCGCCTGCCGCCCGCCCTCGAGGGCGCGCAGGGCGTATTGCGCACCGCTTGCGGCGGACTGGGCGCGCAAAAGGATGTCGGCCGGCCCCGCACCATCGAGCACGGATGCTGCCGCCTGCAGCTGCAACACGGCCGCCTGCGCGGCGCTGGCGGCATCGGCCAGACGCGCCACGCCGGAGAGCGCGCCCACTGGCAGCGCATCCGCTGCGCCGGAGATCGACGCCGCCACGCTCGGCGCCAGCGCCAGCGCAGACGCCGGCGCGACCTGCGCGAGGCTCGCGAGACTGGCCGCCTGCCCGGCCACCTCGGCCACGCGCGACGCGCCTGCCACCGCCGCCGAGACCGTCTCGGCCAGATCGCCAACGGGCGAGTCGGCAAAAACTGTGTCGATGGGCACATCGACCACATCCACGCCATCGGCCACCGGCGCTTGCCAGCCGGGCAATAGCACCGCCGGCGGATTGGGCTCGGCCGGATCGCCCACGCACTCTTTGAGGGCCAGGCGCGCCTCCAGCGCCATGAGCGCCCCGGCGCCATCGGTCTGGCGCGTGGTGGTCTCGATGTCGGTGAGCACGAAGACGCCGCGATACTCGCCCGTGCCAAGCACGAAGGCCATCGGCTCGGCGGCGTCCAGCCGCGCCTTCAGCCGCGCCAGCTCCGCGCCAGGGTCGCACCACTGCGCGTGCAGCAGCGCGTCGATGCGCACCTCATCGGGCTTGAAGCCGGTGTGCTGGATCAGGCTCTTGCGCCCGATCAGGCCTTGCTCGGGCCACTCGGCGGCGAACTTGGCCTCGAAGCCATCGAGCCACTGGATGACCTCCAGCTCCGTCTCGCCCAGCACGGCGTATAGACTCATGACATCCACCCTCCGCCGGGCGCGATGCGCCGCCGCTCGGCCTCGTAGCGGCGCATCAGGCGCTCGAACTCGGCAAAGCTCATCTGCATGGCCTGGCTCACCTGCTCGCGCACGGCAGCCGGATTGCTGCCCGCTGCGCTGACATTGATCGTCGGCGAGAAGGTGACCTGCATCGGAGCGGCCGTCGTCCCACCGGATCCGACTTTGGGCACAGCCTCCGGCACGGCAGGCAGGGCGATGGGCTCGACCGTCTGGACGAAACCGGGTTTTGTCGCATGCAATGCGGGCACGTCGGCGGAAATCGCGGGCTGGAAGGCGGTCGTGGCCGCCAGCGCCAGCCCCGCCGTGGCCTTGCCGACCGCGTTTGTCATTCCGGCGATTCCCTGCGCCGCACCCTGGCCGATCATCTGGCCGAAGCCGGCGAAGACGGTGGATGGCGAGCGAATGCCCAGCACGCCCTTGAAAGTGTCGCGGATCGACGCGCCCACCGACTTGATGGCCTCGCCGGCAGCCGCGAGCTTGTTCTTGATGCCCTGGACGAGACCAGCGACGACCTCGCCGCCAAGGCCAAGCATCTGGCCGGGCAATCCTTTGAGCCAATCCCAGGCCGCGGCGAAGCCATCCTTGATGTGTTGCCAGACGGCGGCGAGCTTCGGCCCGATCTTGTCCCAGTTGCGCCAGACGAGATACGCCGCGCCAGCGATGACCGTGAGCGCCAATCCAATCGGATTGAGCAGCACGGCCCGCCCCAGCCACAGAACGGCACGGCCCGCCGCCATGAGCGCCGTCTTGAGCGCGCCACCCAGCACGCCGGCAAGCGCCGCAGCGCGCGCCGCCATGCCGGAGAACGCCCCCGTCTGCATGAGCGCGCGCAGCGCAAGCCAGCGCCCCTGCGTGTGGAGGATCGCGGTCTTGAGCGCGTTGAAGGGCGACAGCGCCAGGAAGTTGACCGCCCAGCCAAGGCCAAGCACGGCGAGCTTGCCGGCGGTGAGCGCGAGCCCCAGGCCGACGATGGTCTTGACCAGAAGCGGGTTTTCGCGCGCCCACTGGCCGACGGCGCGCGCGACGGGCGCGATGGCCTGCGCGATCTCCACCAGCGGCGGCAGCAGCGCCTCGCCCACCGACAGGCCGATGTCGTTCGCCAGGATGCCCAGGCGCTTCATCTGCTCGCCCGCGCCGGCCATGCGCTTGTCGAAGTCCGCGCCCAGCATGTCCTGGCCGCCGGCGGCCAGGGTCTCGGCCTTGAGTTTCTTGAACTCCTCCAGATTAGCGATGGCCGGCCGGATGAAGCTCATCGCCTGCATGTCCTGGAACAGCGTGCCCAGGCCGTAGGCCTCCGACAGCGCCTTCATGCCAGCCATGTCGCCGGCCCTGGCGGCGGCATCGAACTGCTTGACCGCCCCCTCGCCGCCGACCTTGACCATGTAGTCGCGGATGATCTCCAGCATGGCCATCATCGGCGTCAGGCCCTGGGCGCGCAGCCTGATCAGGCTGCCCTTGAGATCGATGCCCGCCTTCTCGAAGTCCTTGAGCGTATCCGGCGCTGTCACCTTGGCGAGGAAATTGCGCAGGTTGTTGGCCGCCTCGTCGGAGGTGCCCGCGCCCTTCCTTGCCACCTGCAAGGCCGCACCGAGTTCGACCACCGCCTCCTTGCCGGTCACACCCAGCGCCTGCATCATCGGCGCGAGGTTTGGCAACCAACGCGCCATGTCGCGCAATTCGAATTGGCCCTGCTTGCCGGCGTAGGCCAGCATGTTGAGCGTGTTTTCCGCTTCGTTGGCCTGGATGCCGAGGTTGTTTTTGAGCGTAACGAAGGTGTTGGACAGATCGTCCACGCTGGCGCGCGTGGCGGTGGCGGCTTTCGCCAGCACCGGCGCGAAGCGCGCGAGCTCGTCGGACGACGTGATGCCGGAGGCCACGAGCGCTTGCAGCCCTTGCCCGATGTCGGCGGCGCGCTGGTTGTAATCGAGCGCCGTCTGGCGCAGCACGGCGGAGAGTTTGGCCTCTTCGGCCCGCGTCATCTCGCCGGTGATGGCGATGTCGCGCACCAGGTCTTCCAGCCCCACGGCGGCCTTGATCGAGCCGATGACCGGCGCGCCCACAGCCAGCGCCGCGCCTGCCGTCTCGCGCATGGCGGATAGCTTCTGCTCGCGCGCCGCCTTGAGCGCCTCGCCCCGCGAAAGCGAGCGCGACAAGGCGTCGCTCTTAGCGCGGATTTGATCCAGCGTGCGCCCCAGTGTCTCGTAGCGTTGGCGCAGCTCGGCCAGCGGCCGCGCCGGATGCGTCATGGCGCGCGCCATAACCTCGCCCAGGCGCGCGTGCCGAGCCTCGACCCGCCGCGCCGCCTCGCCCAGCGCGTCCACGGTCTTGCGCGCACCGCCCAGCACGGTCTGGAACGCGCCCGAGACCGCCGCGCCGATGACGAGCTTGACGCCGATTTGAGAGGCCATGCTAAGCTTGCTCCATGAACTTCGACCGCGCCGAGACCATCGCCAAGGCCCTGTTATGGCTGGGCGGCGTGCTGCTGTTTGCCTGGAGCTGGCAGGTCGGCGGTTCCTTCATCGCCGCGCTCATCGCCACCGTGGTCGGCGGCTTTTTCCTGCTCCTGCTGGCGGGGCCACTCATCGCCGTCGTCGCCTTGATTCTCGGCCTGGTCGCAGACTTCATCTGGCCTCGCGCTCGGCCTTGATCTGTTCCTCCGCCAGCCGGCACCAGGTCAGCAGCTCCTCCACCTCCAGCCCGTCGATCTCCGACGGCTGAAAGCGGAACCACCGCGCCAGCAGCGCGGCGCCCGCCCACAGATCATCCGGTCTGATCCAGCATGCCGCGAAAGGCATCGGCCAGGGCCTTGTAATCAGCCAGATCGAGCTCCTCGATATCCTCCGGCGTCAGACCAGCCAGCCGGGCGATCAGGGCCAGCTCCTGCTCTTCGGGCTTGTCGCTGACGCGCTGCGCCTCCTTGAGGTCGCGCACCTTGGGGCGGCGCAGCGTCAGCTTGGCGATGGTCTGGCCCGTGGCGAGCTTGACCGGGTGCTTGAGCGTGATGTCCATTCAGCTTACCCACCGATGTTGGCGCGATACTTGGCGAGCAGATCGACGCCGCCGGCCTTGTAGATGTTCTCCAGCACGTCGATCTCGGTGACATCCTGGCCGTCCACCGTCAGCTTCATGTAATAGGCGACAAACTCGGTCTCCAGCTCAACGTTTTCGTGCTGCTTGAAGGCGCCGCCTGGCAGGCTCTTGAACACCACCGTGAGCATGGCCACGATGGGCGCCTCCCGGCTGACCGAGCCGCCCAGGATGATGGGCATGCTGCCGCGCACCTGCAGCTGCACGGCCTTGAACGGGTTGGCGACTTTCTTCAGCACATCGGCGTAGAAGCTCGCCCACCTGATCTTGCCCTCGAGCTTCTCGAAGCCGGCGAAGGCCTCGATGGTGCCGACCATGCCGACGGCCTTATGCTCGGCCATCTTGGCCTTGATGCTCGGCAGGTCCACGCTTTCTGCGCGGCCAAGCAGGCTCTGCCCGTCCAGATAGACGTTGGCGTTGGTGATGCGGTGGATTTCGATCTTGGCCATGGGCTACTCCTTATTGGCCGCTGCCCAGGCCGCGCAAGAGCTCGATGTCGATGAAGCTCTCGAAGCTGATGCGCTCGGCCGGCGTGGGCGGCATGAAGCTGATATCGAAGGTGAGATGACCAAGTGCCAGCTCGGTCGGCGGGTTCTTGGCCGGGTCATAAATGCACGCGCCATCGATCAGCGCGCCGCGCCCGACCAGGGTGCGGATGAAGGCATTGACGCTGCCCTTGATGTCATCGATCAGCGCGTCGTTGATCGGCCGGTCGATGAATTGCAGCATCGCGTATTCCACCGACTCGTGCAGCACGTCGGCGGTGCGGCGGACGTTAACGAAGTTTTTCGGGTGGGAGACGGACGGCCAGGCCGCCGAGCGGTTGCCCCAGGCGCGAAAGCCCGTGCCGAAGCTGTTGAACACCGTGACGATGCCGTTCTCGTTGAGAAGATTCGCTTCGGACTGCGGGTCGTTCACCCGCGCGGTGATCGGCCGCTCGCTGCCGACGATGCCACGGAACTCCTGGTTCGACGGGCTCCACCAGTAGC
>DAIRDY010000048.1:0-5083 GCA_036795935.1 Moraxellaceae bacterium
CCTCAAGGCCGGCTTCGACAACACTCCCTTTGTGCGCCTGATCGGCATGGAACTGACCGAGGCCAGCTTCGAGGGCGTGAAGGCACGCTTCGACATGAAGCCCGACCTCATCGGCAATCCCTTCAAGCAGATCCTGCACGGCGGCGTCATCGCCACCGCGCTCGACATGGTCGGCGGCATGATGGGCGTGGTCGGCGTCTACCAGCGCATGAAGGACGACAACATCCCGCGCGAGGAGCGCAACCTGCGCCTGGCCAAGCTCGGCACCATCGACATGCGTGTCGATTACCTGGCACCAGGGCGCGGCGAGCATTTCGAGGCCTCGGCCACGCTGCTGCGCGTCGGCAAGAAAGTGTTCGTCACGCGCATGGAGTTGCGCAACGAGGCGAACGACCTGATTGCGGCCGGCACCGGCACCTACTTCTACTGATGGACTGCCGCCCGGGCTGCGCCGCCTGCTGCATTGCGCCGTCGATCACCTCGCCGATTCCCGGCATGCCGGCCGGCAAACCGGCCGGCGTGGCCTGCGTGCAACTGGATGCCGCCGGCCTGTGCCGGCTGTTCGGCCGTCCGGAACGTCCCGCCTTCTGCAGCAGCCTGCGCGCCGCCCCTGACATGTGCGGCACGACGCGCGACGAGGCGATGGCACGCATCCGCGTGCTCGAGCTCGCCACTGCCCCCGCGCCGTGCCCATGAAAAAGCCCGCATCACGCGGGCTTTTTCATGGCGGATGGCAGACGGTGTTCAGGCGCCCGCCTCCAGCAACTCCGACAGGCGCAGCCATTCTTCTTCCAGCGCCGGCAACGCCGCCTCGATGGCCGCCTTGTCGCGCAGGCAGGCCTCCAGTTCGGCCTTGCGCCCGGACGCATAGATATCGGCCTCGGCCAACTGCTGCTCCAGCGCCCTCAACTGTGCCTGCTGGGCAGTCAGCTGCTTCTCGGCTTTTTCAAACGCCTTGCGCGCCTCCTTGTTGATGGCCACGCCCTTTTTGGCCGGCACTGGCGCCGCCGCAGCTGCTGCCGGCGCCGCTGGCACCGGCTTCTTCTCGACCACCGCCGGCCTGGCTTCCTGCGCGGCGCGCCACTGGCGCAGCCAGTCGGCGTAGTCGTCGAGATCGCCGTTGAAGGCTTGCGCGCGACCGTCGGCCACCAGCAGGAAGTCGTCGCAGCAGGCCTTCAGCAGGTGGCGCTCGTGCGACACGATGACCAACGCACCCTGGTATTCCTGGATGGCCATGGTCAGTGCATGGCGCATTTCGAGGTCGAGGTGGTTGGTCGGCTCGTCGAGCAGCAGCACGTTCGGGCGCTGCCAGACGATGAGCGCGAGCGCGAGGCGCGCCTTCTCGCCGCCGGAAAAATTCTCGCAGCTGGTATCGATGCGGTCGCCCCCAAAGCCGAAGGAGCCCAGGAACTTGCGCAACGTGAGTTCGTCGGTGCGGCCGGCAATGCGCGTCAGCTGCAAAAGCGGCGAAGCATTGAGGTCGAGGTGGTCGACCTGGTGCTGGGCGAAATAGCCGATGCGCGTGTGGTCGGACACCGTGCGCTCGCCCGCGAGCAGCGGCAGCTCCGCCACCAGCGTCTTGATCAGCGTCGACTTGCCGGCGCCGTTGGGGCCGAGCAGGCCGAGGCGGGTGTCCGGCGTCAGCGAAAAGTTCACGCCCTCGAGCACGCGCCGCCTGCTGCCGTCCGGCAGCGGATAGCCGCAGGCCACGTCGTCCATGCGGATCAGCGGACTGGCCAGGCGCTCCGGGTCGCGGAAGCGGAAGCTGAACTGCGAATCAACATGCGCCGGCGAGATCAGCGTCATGCGCTCCAGCGCCTTGATGCGGCTCTGCGCCTGTCGTGCCTTGGTGGCCTGGGCACGGAAGCGGTCGATGTACTTGGTGAGGTGGGCAATCTTTTCCTGCTGCTGTTCAAACGCCTGCTGCTGCTGCGCCAGGCGCTCGGCGCGCATGCGCTCGAAGGCGGAATAGTTGCCGCGGTAATGAGTGATGGTGCCCTGCTCGACATGCAGGATGTGCTCGACCACGCCATCCAGGAAATCGCGGTCGTGCGAGACCATGATCAGCGTGCCCGGGTAGGCTCGCAGCCAGTCCTCCAGCCAGAGGATGGCGTCGAGATCGAGATGGTTGGTGGGCTCGTCGAGCAGCAAGAGGTCGGAGCGGCACATCAGCGTCTGCGCAAGGTTGATGCGCATGCGCCAGCCGCCGGAGAAGTCCGCCACGCTTTTCTGCTGCTCGGGTTCGCTGAAACCGAGGCCGGCCAGCAGCTTGGCGGCACGCGAGCGCGAGGTATAGCCGCCAATCTCGTCATAGCGCTGATAGAAGTTGGCGAGGTCTTCGTAGCGCTCCTCGCGCTCGGCCGCCGCCAGCTCCTGCTCGATGCGGCGCAGTTCGGCGTCGCCGTCAAGCACGTAGTCGATGGCGCTCTGGGCGAGCGCACCGACCTCCTGCGCCATGTGGGCAACCGTCCACACGGCCGGGCGGTCAAGGCGGCCGGCGTCAGCGGTCAGCTCGCCCAGCAAGAGCGCAAAGAAGGTGGACTTGCCGCTGCCATTGGCACCGGTCAGGCCGACTTTCCAGCCGGGATGGATAAGGAAGGAGGCGTCGCGATAGAGCTCGCGGCCGTCGCGCTGGACGGCAAGGGAGGCGGCGGTAATCATGGGCGCGCAGTCTAGGGGGTGGCCTGAAAACTGCAATGCCGGACAGCGGGGCGGCATGCAGCGCCCAGCGGCGGCCACCAATGAAAACGGGCCCGCAGGCCCGTTTTCATTTCGCGGTGCGCGACCGGCTTATTCGGCCGGCGGCGTCAGCACGGTGCGCTCGGCAGCCGGTGCGGCGGCCGGTGCCGCCTTGGCCTTGGGAGCGGCCTTGGCAGGCTTGTCCAGGCTCTTGACCTTCACCGCCTTGGGGGCAGCAGCCGGCTTGGCTTCCTTCTTGGCAACAGGCTTCGCGGCCGGCTTGGCAGCGGGCTTGGCCTTGGCAACCGCGGGCTTGGCGGCCGGCGCAGCCTTCACGGCAGGGGCGGGCTTGGCCTTGGGAGCCGCCTTGGCTGCCGCCGGCTTGGCGGCGGGCTTCTTGGCAGCAGCCGGTGCGGCCTTGGCCGGTGCCTTCTTGGCAGCGCCCTTCAGCTTGGCGCTGACATAGGCCTTGAGCTCGCTCTTCTGCTGCAGCGTCTGAATGGCCTTGCGGGCCTGCTCATAGTCTTTCTTGGCAGCGGCGAGCGCGGCCTTGGCTTCGGACTGGGCCTGCTGGGCGCGATCCTTCACCAGCTTGATGGTGTCCTTGTCGGCCTTGGCGATCTGCTGCTCCATGCGCTTCTGCAGATCCTTGTAATTGGCCTCGGCCTTGTCGACCAGCTTGCGGGCGGCCTCGATGTACTTTTCGGATTCCTTCTGGGCCTTCTCGACCACTTTCTGGAAATGTTCCTGCAGTTCGTTCACTTGTTTCTCCAGATCCGTCTTGAGCTTGTCCACCGCGGCGGCGGCAGGTTTTGCAGCAGGTTTCACAGCCTTCTTGTTCACGGCAGACATGGCACATCCTCATGTGGTTGGTGCTGGGCGAAAAATAAACGATGTATGCCGGAAAAGCGAGAGCGCACCGCTTGCAGCGACTGATTCTCGTCAGGTTTTCCTGCACGTTTGTGACGGTGCACCACCCGGGTTCCCGGGGACTCACAATTGCACCACGCAAATGCATAGCCAAGCCCGGCAGACGGCCCTTATGCTCGACGCCGAACTTCCCGTCCGGACGGGCGGGGGCATGACAAGAACAACGGAGACTCCATGAAACGCCTGCTGATGGCCACCCTGCTGGCCGCCACCCTTCCTGCCGTCGCCGCCGAGAAGAAGGCCGCGCCCGCCCTGCTTTCCAACGACGCCGCGAAAGCGGCCTACAGCATCGGTTTCCTGAGCGGCAAGGCCAACCAGCAGAACCTGGAAACGCTGAATGTCGATGCCTATGTCGCCGGCTTCCGCGACGCCTATGCCAACAAGCAGCCGCTGCTGACCGAAGACGAGATGCGCGCCACGCTGGAAGCCTTCAAGCAGCGACTGATGGGCGAAGCCATGGAAAAGGCCGCCCGCCAGGCTGCCGAGAACAAGGCCAAAGCCACCGCCTTCCTGGCCGAGAACGGCAGGAAGAAGGGCGTCACCACCACCAGCAGCGGCCTGCAGTACGAAGTCATCACCGCCGGCAGCGGCGCCCGTCCCAAGGAAACCGACATGGTGCGCGTGCATTACCACGGCACGCTGATGGACGGCACGGTGTTTGACAGCTCGGTACAACGCGGCGAGCCAGTCAGCTTCTTCTTGAATCAGGTGGTACCTGGATGGCTGGAAGGGCTGCAACTGATGCCAGTTGGCAGCAAGTATCGCCTCACAATCCCGCCGGAGCTGGCATACGGCGATGCTGGTGCCGGCCCCATCGAACCCAATACCGTGCTGATCTTCGAAGTGGAACTGCTTGGCATCGACAAGCCGGTGGCTGACGAGAAGCCGGCCGGCAAGAAGAAGTAAGCCTGGTCGCAGACATGAAAAAGCCGGCATGATGCCGGCTTTTTCATGTCCGCCGTTCAGGCCGGGATGCCGGCACCCGCAGGGCTGTGCAGCAGCGCAATCATGCGGTCCTCAAGCTCGAAACGGTTTTCCAGCACCAGACCCAGCTCGGAGAGCTCATGCGGCAGGTTCGCCAGCAGCTCCTCGTCTTCGGGGTCTTCGTAGAGGTCGTTGAAGCGGATGATGGCATCCAGCGTCGACTGCAGGCGCTGGAACAAGCGCTGGCCCTCGGCCAGGTTGCGGCTGCCGTGGGCCTCGGCCTCGGCCAGCAACTCGTCGTAGATCTCGAAATGGCCGGCCGAGACATAGTCCATCAGCACCTGGCAGAAGCTCTGCAGGCGCTCGGGCAGTGGCGTGGGATCGAGCTGGC
Source organism: Moraxellaceae bacterium (assembly GCA_036795935.1). GTDB lineage: Bacteria > Pseudomonadota > Gammaproteobacteria > Pseudomonadales > Moraxellaceae > UBA2031. Next base: position 4,925 of record DAIRDY010000048.1, read on the forward strand.
GACGGTTGTCGTCGCCCAGGGCCATCATCAGCACGATCAGCGACTGGCGTTCGTCCAGCCAGCGCTTGACCAGGACATCGACACGATTATGCAGATCGGTGGGACCGGTGGCCGGACTGAGCATGATGCGCCTCCTTGGCATGCAGTTGCCGGCCGCCG
>DAIRDY010000048.1:5183-12592 GCA_036795935.1 Moraxellaceae bacterium
CCGGTGGCCGGACTGAGCATGATGCGCCTCCTTGGCATGCAGTTGCCGGCCGCCGCCGGCCCGTAACAGGGCCTCCAGCCTATGCGCGTGCGCGGCCGGCGGCAAGCCCGGACTCAGTCGCGGCGCAGCAGCTGCCAGAGCGCGACCGCGGCGAGGCCGACAAACACCAGCAGCGTCCAGCCCGGCAACGTGATGCCGAGAAAAAGCCAGTCGATCTCGGCGCACTCGCCGGAGCCGCGGAAGACCTTGCCGATCACGTCGAACAGCGGAAAGGTGTCCAGCCAGTAGTCGAGGCCGGGACCGCAGGAAGGCACCTGCTCGGGCGGCAGGTGCTGCAGCCAGACATGGCGCCCGGCGACGGTAATGCCGCCACCGGCGGCCAGCAGCGTGAGGCCGGCATAAATGCGGCGGCCGAGGCGGCCGGGGCCGTGTACGAAAGCCAGCAGCGCCACCGCACCGGTGGCCATCATGGCCACGCGCTGGAACACGCACAGCGGGCAGGGTTCGAGATGCTGGTAATGCTGCAGCCAGAGCGCAAACAGCATGGCCACCACGGTAGCCAGGAACAGCCCGAGGTTGGTCAGGCGCGGCGAAGGAATGAAGGGCATGGAAGGCTCCGGACGGGACGGCAGGTGGCGCTGCCGCGCAGGCTAGTCGACGGCCGGCGGCGGCGACAAGCCGGCATTGTGTAACGCCGGCTCAGTCGCGGAACCATTGCGCCAGGAAGGCGTCGAAGCTCAGCGTGTCGGCCGCTTCGATGGCGGCCTGCTCGCGATGGGAGTCGGCGACGCTGCGGGCAAACTCGGCGGCCCGCGACGCCGGCAACGGGCGGGCGCGGAACCACTCGCCATGTTCGGCGGCGGTGCGCCGGCCAAACTCGAAAAAGGACATGTCGTTGTCCGCCAGCTCCCGGAGCACCGCCGCCGAATAGGTCAGCGCCGGATTCGCAAGCTTCAGCGCCTCGCGCGCGATGGACTGGCTGTAGGCCTGCGTGCCGTGCGCGGCATCGAGCAGCGGCGCCACGGCGGCAAGCTCGGCCAGCAGTTCGGCGGCCATGTCGCGGAAGCGGCCCTGGCGACCACAGAAGCGCAGTTCCAGCGCAGGATCGCGACCATGCTCGACCATCAGCTGCTGGTTTTTCGGCAGGCAGCCGTATTCGCTGTCGCTGAACGGCGGCGCGTCGCGCAGCAGGCAGTGCAGCGCGAACACCTCGAGGAAGTGCGCACTCGTGCTGTCAATGCCGAGCGGGGTGAAGGGATTGAGGTCGACACAGCGCAGCTCGACATATTCCACGCCGCGCCGCGACAACGCCACGGTCGGCCGCTCGCCGCGCTCCGTGGTGCGCTTGGGACGGATCAGCCCGTAGTACTCGTTCTCGATCTGCAGGATGTTGGTGCTGATTTGCTGGTAGTGGCCGTCGGCATCGCGCAGGCCGATCTGCTCGAAACGCGGATAGGGCGTGCGGATGGCATGGTCGAGGTCGCGTACGTACGCGTCGAGGCCGTTATAGGACACCCGCAATTCCGACTGCACCGTGTTCTGGTAGCCCAGCGAACTCATGCGCAGCGACGTGGCCTCGGGCAGGAACAGCGTGCCGCGGCCGCCGTCCTGCAGCCGGTGCTCGCGGCCCCGGAGAAAGCTGGCGCAGACCGCGGGGCTCGCCCCCAGCAGATAGAGCAGCAGCCAGCTCTGGCGCTGGAAGTTGCGCACCAGGCCGAAATACTTCGCCGAACGGAAGTCGGCGAGCGTACCTGCATCACCCTCGCGCGCCTGCCAGGCCTGCCAGAACGCATCGGGAAACGAGAGGTTGTAGTGAATGCCGGCAATGGTCTGCATGCGGCGGCCATAGCGCACGCCGAGGCCCTGCCGGTACAGCGTTTTCATGCGGCCGATATTGGAGCCGCCGTATTGCGCCAGCGGGATGTCGCTGTCCTCACCGAGCAGGCAGGGCATGGAGTTCACCCACAGCAGCTCGTCGCCCATGGCGGCGTAGACATGGCGGTGGATGTCGTCGAGAAAGCCCAGCGTTTCGGCAATGCTGCCGGTGGCCGGCGTGATCAGCTCGATCAGCGCCTCGGAATAGTCGGTGGTGATCCAGGGGTGGGTCAGCGCGGAACCAAAGCCTGCGTGATGCGGCGTTTGCGCCAGCCGGCCATCGGGCGTGACGCGCAATGATTCCTTTTCCAGCCCGCGGCGCATGCCGGCGAGCAGGGCCGCCTCCGGACCCAGCCACTCGAGTTCACGGGCAAGTACGGCATCCACCGGCGGGCTCCTCGGGCGGGCTCCGGGCCTGCCGCTACGTCTGTCATGTGTCGGGCAGGCAATATGGGGGCCGGCCCGCGGCCTTGCAAGCGGACGCCTTCAGTCCGCGGCTTCCTGCTTCCAGATGGCAAAGGTGCCGCTGGCCTTGGCCACCAGCTTGCCGCCGGCGAGCACCTCGGCATCGAGTACCGCTGTGCGGCGACCGCGGTGGATGACTTTGGCCGTGCAGCGGATCAGGCCCTCGCGCACCGGGCGGATGTAGTTGGTCTTGGCCTCCAGGGTGGCCGCCAGCTCGTCGAGCTCGAGCAGGGAGTAGATGGCGGCCCCCATCGCGCAGTCGACCAGCGCGAAGGCAGCACCGCCATGGAAGCCGCCGACCACGTTCTGCAGATGCTCGGCCATGTCGATCTCGGCGACGCAGCTGCCGTTGTCGACGCTGACATAGCGGATGCCGAGATGGCGGCTGAAGCGCGAGCCTTCGTCGCGCAGGATGTGGGCCTTGTGTTTCATGCAGGTGAACTCCGGTCGGGCGCGGGCGAAGGGTAACAAATCGCGCACGGAGCCGGTGCACGGCCGGCGCTAGCCTGAGCTCCCGCCCCTGTGATGGAGCCCATCATGCGCACCCTCCCGCTGCGTCCGCTCCTGCTCCCCCTGTTGCTGGCCGGTTGTCAGGCCCTGCCGGAGACCCCGACCGGGCCGGCCCGCGACTACCTCTGCCCCAATGGCAACCGCATCAGCATCGCCAGCTCCGCCGACGGCCAGCTGCTGCGCCTGCGCATCCGTGGCGAAACCCACACCCTGAGCCGGCGCGGCGAGGGCAGCCCGGCACGCTGGAGCGACGGCCGCTACAGCGTCGAAGAAAGGGAATCCGTCATGCGCGTCGTGATCGCCGGCGAGCTGCTCGGCCTCAATTGCCAGCCGCTGCAGCAGGGCGAGCGACCGGCCACGGCCCTGCCTGCAGCGCTGCTGCCGGGCACGCTGAACTACCGCCAGCGCATTGCGCTGTCGCCCGAGGCGGTGGTGACGCTGCGCCTGCTGGACGTGTCACGCACGGACGGCGCACCGCTGCTGGTGGCCGAGCAGGTGTTGCGCGCGCCCGGCCAGGTGCCGATTCCTTTCGCCCTGCCCTATGACGAACGCCGGGTACAGGCCAACGGCCGCTATGTGCTGGAAGCGCGCATCGAGGAAAACGGCCAGTTGCGCTTTCGCAACACCCGACCCTTCGCCGTGCTGACCCAGGGCCAGCCGCTGCGCGCCGACATCTGGCTGGACATGGCCACCTCGCCCTGAGTACCGCCTCCCAACAAAAAGGCCGTCGCAGGACGGCCTTTTTGTTTTCATGTCCCCCGCTCAGGGACCGGTGGCAATGCAGGCCGCATGCACACGCAAGGTGGTCAGCGCCGTCAACAGGCCGCCGATGCGCACGCGCATGCCGTCATAGCTCTGCGTCGGGGTGAAACCAATGCGTACCGGATCGGAGACACCCCCCAGGGCCGTCAGCGTCAGCAAGCCGCCATTGTCGGCACTCTGGCGCACCGTGCCGCCGTTCAGCGTCTGCACCGTCACCCCGCTCAGCAGGCCGAGGTCGAGCAGGCCGCTGGCCTGCGACACCACGAAGCCGATCTCGCGGTTGCCGGCCTGCGACGGCGTCAGCGTCACGCCGACATGCGCCGTGCTCAGGTTGAGCAGGTTGATGGTCACGTTCATCGTCGCAAAGTTGGTGGCATTGCTGTCGGTGAGCGCCGCTTCGTTGCTGACGGTGCTGAGCAGCGTGTTGGTGCTGCGGAAAGCAGAGCCTTCGGGCGAGAGCAGCGGACGGAAGCCGGCGCCACAGATGCTGTTCACGGGAGCATCGCAGGCATTGCCGATGCCGTTGCCGTCATCGTCTTCCTGGCCCGGGTTGGCATTCAGTGGGCAGTTGTCGGCACCATCGAGGACACCGTCGTTGTCGTCGTCGTTGTCACAGGCATTGCCGACACCGTCACCGTCAGTGTCGAGCTGGTCCGGATTCGGGATCAGCGGGCAGTTGTCCACCACCGTCGGCACGCCGTCGCCATCGGCATCGCTGGCGCAGGCATCACCGATGCCATCCATGTCCGCGTCCTCCTGACCGGCGTTCGGGGTCAGCGGGCAGTTGTCGCTGCCGTCGTTGACGCCATCGTTGTCGTCATCCGGATCGCAGGCATTGCCGAGGCCGTCACCGTCGGTATCAACCTGGTCGCCGTTGGGCACGGCCGGGCAGTTGTCGCTGTTGTCGAGCACGCCGTCACCGTCACTGTCCTGGCAGGCATCACCGATGCCGTCGCCGTTGAAGTCGGCCTGGCCGGGATTGGGCTTGGACGGGCAGTTGTCGGTCGCATCGGGCACGCCGTCGCCATCGGTATCGCCGTCGCAGGCATCACCGATGCCGTCGCCGTCGGCATCGGCCTGGTCGGTATTGGCAATCAGCGGGCAGTTGTCGCTGGCATCGGGCACGGTGTCGTTGTCGTCGTCGGCATCGCAGGCATCGCCCTGGCCGTCACCGTCGGTGTCACGCTGGTCGGGGTTGGCGGCGAAGGGGCAGTTGTCGACATCGTCGGTGCGGCCGTCGCTGTCGCTGTCGTCACAGGCATCACCAATGCCGTCGCCATCGACATCGGACTGGCTGGCGTTGGGCACCGTCGGGCAGTTGTCGGAGGCATTGGGCACGCCGTCATTGTCCAGGTCGTTGGTGCAGGCATCGCCGATGCCGTCCATGTCCGTGTCTTCCTGGCCTGGATTGGCCGTCAACGGGCAGTTGTCGCTGGCATCGGGCACACCGTCATTGTCATCGTCGGGATCGCAGGCATTGCCGAGGCCGTCGCCGTCGGTGTCGAGCTGGCTGGGATTGAAGATGGCCGGACAGTTGTCGGTGCTGTCGAGCACGCCGTCATTGTCGGTGTCCTGGCAGGCATCACCGATGCCGTCACCATTGCCGTCCTGCTGCCCGGGATTGGGCACGGCGGGACAGTTGTCGATGCCGTTGGGAATGCCGTCACCGTCAGTATCGACAATGGTGACGCCGGGCCCGGACGTGCGCATCTCGTCGGCGGAACAGGCCACCAGCCCCAGGCCGCAAAGCAGCAGCAACAGGAAGGTGGTCAGCGGTTGCAACAGGGATGTGGTGCTGGAATGGCGTGTCATGGCGTGCTCTCCCTCTGTGACGCGGCAGCCGGCGTCCTGCCTGCTGCCGGCCCTCCCGCCGGCGCCGTTGCCGGTCGGAAATCCGGTGCCACCGCGGGCACGGTGGCTGCCGCCGGCCGTCCCGGCCGGCGTATGCCTGGTTACTGCGCCTTGCGCAGCACGAACTCGACACGACGATTGGCTTCGCGCCCCTCATCCGTGTCATTGCTGGCCATGGGCCGGCTTTCGCCATAACCCTTGGCGTCGAGTCGCGCCGAGGCAATGCCCTCCTCGACGAGGTAGGCCTTCACCGCATCGGCACGCGCCTGCGACAGCTTCAGGTTGTAGGCATCCGTACCGCGGCTGTCGGTATGCCCTTCGACCACCGCATTGATCGACGGATCGGAGCGCAGGAAGGCCACCACGCCATCGAGCAGGCGCTTGCCGTTCATGGTCAGGCGCGAGGAATTGAATTCGAAGGTGACGTCACGGAAGGTCAGCGTCTGCTCGATCACGCAACCGTCGCCATCGACCTTGGCGCCGCGCGGCGTGTCCGGGCACTTGTCCTTTTCATTGACGACGCCGTCGCCGTCGAGGTCAGGATTGCCAGGCTCGGCCACCGGCATGGCCACCGGCACTTCCTTGACCACTTCGCGGATGACTTCCTTGATGACGATTTGCGGTTCGGCCGCCGGCCGCTGCCGCTGCAGCGTGAGCTCAAGGCCGAGACCGACGCGCACGTCGAGATAGCCGTCCATGTAGTCGTCCTGCACCACGGACGCCTCGGCACGCCAGCGCAGCAGCTCGAAATCCCAGAGCCGTTTCACGACACCGACGCCGGCCGTGAGATAGCCGGCCCAGTCGTCATTGCTGTCGGGGGTGACATCGTTATGGCTGGCGCCGATGCCGGCAAACACATAGGGCGTGAGCCGGTCGCGGTCGCCGAAGGCGTACTGTACGTTCGCGCCCAGCATGCGCTGGTAGAAATCGGTGCCCATGCCGCTGCCACGCTCCAGCGTGGCACTGGAGATGTGGCCTTCCAGCCACCAGTTGCCGTGCAGGCGGATGCCCGGGGAAAACACCCAGCCGCCGCTGGGCTCCTTGACGTCGCGCCCGCTGTCGGTGAACTGGTAGAAGCCGCCACCGGCAAGGAAGTAGTCGGCCGGTGCATGCCCCTCGGCATGGGCGAACGGAATGGCGGCGGCGAGAAGGGCGGCGCAAAGCTGCCGCAAAGGGAAAGCCCCGGGCTTGCTGGACTTGATCAAGTCTCCGTTTGCACATGCCACTCCGGCATATGCGTTCCATGCAATGCATCCACCATCGTTGGCGGCGCGCCGGCCTCACTGCCCTTCCGCATGCTGTTGTGATTGTTCGGGCACGCAGGCAACGCCCAGCAGCAAGACACCGGCCCTAAACCAGATAGTCCAGGGTTGCCGGTTTCGCAAATCACGGAAGGAAAAAAGCGGTGAAGCGTGCGCGGGTGCACAGCATGGCGGCCCTTGCGCCCCGCCGGGCGCGGGGACGCAAGAACCGCAAAGACGGAAAGATGACTATTTCTTGACGCCGGCCTTCATCAGCAGGCTGCCGAGACCGCCGACCTTGGCCGCCGGCGCCTCGCCAAAGCTGCGCTTGCTGGTGATGGTGTCGCCACGGCCGCCGCGCGCGCCGCCTTCGCCCGGCTTCTTGGCCGCGCCCGGGGTGTCGTCCATGCGCATGGAGAGGCCGATGCGCGCACGCGCCACGTCCACCTCCATGACCTTGACCTTGACGATGTCGCCGGCGCGCACGACTTCGCGCGGGTCCTTCACGAATTTCGACGACAGCGCCGAGATGTGCACGAGGCCGTCCTGGTGCACGCCGATGTCGACAAAGGCGCCGAAGTTGGCGACGTTGGTGACCACACCCTCCAGCACCATGCCGGGCTTCAGGTCCTTGATCTCGGTGACGCCGTCCTGGAAGGTGGCGGTCTTGAATTCGGGACGCGGATCACGGCCGGGCTTTTCCAG
>DAIRDY010000049.1:0-12484 GCA_036795935.1 Moraxellaceae bacterium
AAACAGGCCGGGTTGGTGTGGCGAGGGCACAGACTCTAGCGCAAAGGCCGGGGCGCGTGAAACGTGGCAGGTCCCTCCTGACACACCGCCCGGCCCTCAACCCGCCACCCAGCCCTCCTCGTCCTCGTCGGGTTCCGACTCCTGCGGCAGGCCGAGCAATTCGCGGCGGTAGCTGGCCGGCGTGCGCCCGGTCCATTTCTTGAACGCGCGATGGAAGGAGCTGGCCTCGGAAAAGCCCATCATCAGCGCGATCTCGTCAATCGAGAGTTCTTCCTTGGCCAGGTAATAGAGCGAGGCATCCTTGCGGATGCTGTCCTTGATCTCCTGGTAGCTGGTGTTCTCTTCCTTGAGCCGGCGGCGCAGCGTCTGCGGCGTCATGCTCAGCTTCTCGCAGACCTGCGAGAAATCCGGGAAGGTGTTGCCGTATTCCTTGGAGATGATGGCGCGAATCTGCTCGGGCAGGCCGATGGGCTGGGCATTGCCGACAATGATCAACGCCAGCGAGTCCTTGAGGAAACGCGACAGCGACAGCGGGTTCTGCACCAGCGGCAGGCCCAGCCAGGCCGAGGGAAAGACGATGGCCGTCTCGGCGGCGCCGTACTCCAGCCGGGCCCGGAACAGGCGGCGGAACTCGGGCGCCTGCGGCGGCTCGGGAAAATCGAAATGGATGGCCGAGGGTTCGAGGTTGCGACCCGACAGCCAGCTCCAGAAGCGCACCGAAATGAACACCATGCCTTCGAGGATGATGTCGCGCGAAGCCACCGCCGGCGTCGTCATCACGAGGCGGCTTTCCACCTCGCCGCGCTCCAGATACGATTTCAGCGGCAGGTCGAACAGCTGGTAGAACTGCGCCGAGCGCAGGATGGCTTTTTCCAGCGTCGGCGAATTGATGACGGCATGCGCCATCATCGAGAAGGTGCCGGGCTTGGACTTGGTGCCGCGCCCGAGACCGATGAACTCGTCTTCGGTACGCCGCATCACCGTCTGCAAGAGACGGATGAAATCGCGCGTGGCCAGCCCCGCCTCGGGCTGCTCGAGCAGACCGGGCTCGAGGCCCGCATCGTGGAAAAGCTCGCCCAGGCTGACGCCCTCGCGCGCCGCCCCCGCGAGCAGGCGCGTCACATAGGCAATGCTGATGGTGTTCCGGGCCACTACCGTTCCTGCCAGTGGTTTGTCATGTAAATCAGGAGGTTAACAGATGGCTCCGGCAGGCGCACCGGGCAGGTGACCCGCTGGTTCAAAATGTCAGGAATTTTGGGCGATGCCGTCATTGGCGCCCCGGACGGCCGCGGACAGACTCGCCGCATCCTGCCATCCGCCCGCCCGGAGACCCGTCATGTCCGCCCGCCCGCACTTCGAATCCGATCACGAAATCTTCCGCGACAGCTTCCGCAAGTTTTGCGAAGCCGAGGTCAAACCGCACCAGGAGCAGTGGCTGAAAGACCGCATCGTCTCGCGCGAGGTGTGGAAGAAGGCCGGCGAGAACGGCTTCTGCGCCCCCTTTGTCGACGAAGAGTTCGGCGGCCTCGGCCTCAAGGATTTCCGCTACTCGCAGATCATGCTCGAGGAGCTGGCGCGCATCGGCGAATCCGGCTTCGCGCTCGGCCTGCACAACGACGTGATCGCGCCCTATATCGACAGCTTCGCCAGCCCCGAGCAGAAGGCGCGCTGGCTGCCCGGCATCTGCTCCGGCGAGAAAATCCTGGCCGTGGCCATGACCGAACCCGGCACCGGTTCCGACCTCAAGAACATCAAGACCAGGCTTGAGGACAAGGGCGACCACTACCTGCTGAACGGCGCCAAGACCTTCATTTCCAACGGCATCCTTTCCGACCTCGTCATCGTCGCGGCAAACCTCGAAGGTGCCGGCATCACGCTGTGCGTGGTGGAGCGCGGCATGGAGGGCTTCAACCGCGGCCGCAAGCTGGACAAGATGGGCATGGACTCGCAGGACACCGCCGAGCTCTTCTTCGAGAACGTGATCATCCCGAAGAACAACCTGCTCGGCATGCCCGGCATGGGCTTCATGTACCTGATGCAAAAGCTGGCGCAGGAACGCATGGTGTGTGCCATCGGCGCCATCGCCGGCGCCGAATATGCGCTCGAGCACACGCTGGCCTATGTGAAGGAACGCAAGGCCTTCGGCAAGCCCATCGGCTCCTTCCAGGCCAACCGCTTCAAGATGGCGGAAATGAAGACCGAGATCACCATCGGCAAGACCTTTGTCGACACGCTGGTGATGAAGTGCGTGAACGGCACCATCACGCCGGAAGACGCCTTCATGGCCAAGTACTGGACCACCGACCTGCTGAACAAGGTGTGCTACGACTGCGTGCAGCTGCACGGCGGTTACGGCTACATGATGGAATACCCGATTGCCCGCGCCTACCTGGATGCGCGCATCACCACCATCTTTGCCGGCACCAATGAAATCATGAAGGAAATGATCGGCCGCGGCATGGGGCTCTGACGTCATCCTGCCCACCAACTCCTTGGCACCCAACGACGGGAGAAAACAAGAATGAGCATCCGTTTTGACGACCGCGTCGTCATCGTCACCGGCGCCGGTGGCGGCCTCGGCCGCAGCCATGCCATCGCCTTCGCCGCGCGCGGCGCGAAAGTGGTGGTGAACGACCTGGGCGGCTCCACCACCGGCGAGGGCGCCAGCAGCACGCCGGCACAGAAAGTGGTGGACGAGATCATCGCCATGGGTGGCGAGGCCGTGGCGAATTACGACTCGGTGCTGGACGGCGACAAGATCGTGCAGACCGCGCTCGACAACTTCGGGCGCATCGACATCCTGGTCAACAACGCCGGCATCCTGCGCGACAAGTCCTTCCACAAGATGACGGAAGAGGACTGGGACCTCGTCTACAACGTGCACGTGAAAGGCGCCTTCAAGGTGACGCATGCGGCCTGGGAGCACCTGCGCGAGCAGGCCTACGGCCGCATCATCTTCACCGCCTCGGCCTCCGGCCTCTACGGCAATTTCGGGCAGGCCAACTACTCGATGGCCAAGCTCGGCCTGCACGGCCTCGCGCAGACACTGGCCATCGAGGGCCGCGGCCGCAACATCCTGGTGAACTCGATCGCCCCGGTGGCCGGTTCGCGCATGACCGAAACCATCATGCCGCCGGAAGTGGTGGCGCAGCTGAAGCCGGAATTCGTGAGCCCGCTCGTGCTCTGGCTGGCGAGCGAAGCCAACCGCGAACATACCGGCGGCGTCTACGAGGTGGGTGCCGGCTACATGGCCAAGCTGCGCTGGGAACGCACCCGCGGCGTCGCCTTCGCGCTCGCGGCCGGCATCACGCCGGACGACGTGGCCGCACAGTGGGAACGCATCACCGATTTCACCGGCGCCACCCACCCGGCCAGCGGCCAGGAGGCCATGGCCGACATGTTCGCCAACCTGCAAAAGCGCTGATCCCGCGCGGCGGTATGCGCAGGCCTGCTGCGCGTACCGCCGCTGCGCCGGCACGGCATGATGCTATAGTGCCGGCATTGCCACCGCTGCGTGCCCCGCCATGTTTGTCCTGCATTCCCGCCTTGCTGCCGACACCCTGCTGCTCGGCGATTTCCCGCTCTGCCAGTGCCTGTTGATGAACGACATGCACTACCCCTGGCTGATCCTGGTACCGCGTCGCGAGAACCTGCGCGAGATTTTCGAGCTGGACGAACAGGACCAGCAGCAGCTCACGCGCGAATCCAGCTGGGTGGCCGAACGCCTGTCCCGCCATTTCAGTGCCACCAAGATCAATATCGCGGCGCTCGGCAACATGGTGCCGCAGCTGCACCTGCACCACATCGCGCGCTACGAGAACGATGCCGCCTGGCCAGGCCCGGTCTGGGGCCGGCACCCGGCCCAGCCCTACACGCTGGACAACCTGCAGATGATGCACGCGCGACTGCGCGAGGCGTTTGCCGATGCCGACGCCATCGGCTTCCGCTGGGCCGATCCGGCCTAGGCGGTCGCGGCGCACGCCTCACCGGGGACACGGATTCATCCTGTAGCTGCGGATTTATCCGCACACGCTGCCGGAGCCTTCGCTGACGTGCGGATAAATCCGCACCTGCATGCAATGGATTAACCGGGAATGAGGAGTGAGCCGCAGGCGCGCGGCTCAGTGCCGCGCCAGCACCCAGGCGATGGTGCGTTCGAGTTCGGCGAGGCCGAAGGGTTTTTCCAGCGTGGCATCGGCGCCCAGCACGCGCACCAGCGCCAGCGAGTCGATGCTCAAGTCGGTACGGCCACGGCCGGACATGGCCACCACCGGCAGCGCCGGAAAGCGGCGCTTGATGCTGGCAATCAGCGCCACGCCATCCTGTTCCGGCATCACGAGGTCGGTCAGCACGACATCGGCCGTGCTGGTTTCCAGCCAGGCCTCGGCCTCGTCACCGTTTTCCACCGGCACCACGGCATAGCCGCACTCGGCCAGCGCCTCGGCCAGGTACTGGCGCAGGCTGTGGTCGTCTTCCACCACCAGCACGCGGGCAATCGGTTCTTTCATGGATTGTCCTCGGCAAAGGCGGCATCAATCGCACGCAGGTCGGCCTGCCACAGCGAGCGGGCCAGCACCTCGTGCAGGGCAATCAGCAACTCGCTGCCCTGCACCGGCTTGGCCAGCACGGGGCTGTCGTCATCCGAGGTGAGCAGGGCCGCCTGCCCGCTCAGGATGATGACGGGCAGGCCGGGACGATAGCGCCGCGCCAGCCCGATCAGCTCGCCGCCCTCGAGTCCGGGCATGACCTGGTCGGTAATCATCGCGGCCACCGGCGTGGCAATGTCTTCCAGCACCATCGCCGCCTGCGTGCTGTCGGTAAACACCTGCGGCTGGTAACCGGCAGAAGTCAGCAACTCGCCCAGCATGCGCGCCACCGCGGCATCGTCATCCACCACCAGCACCGGCTCGCCACGACCCTGCGGCAGTTCGCCAGGCAAGGGCAGCGGCGGATGTTCGGCCAGTTCCTCCAGCGCCGGCAGCAGCACGCGAAACAGCGTGCCGTTGTCGCCGGTTTCCACCAGCAGGTGGCCGTCGAGTTCGTGCACCACGCCATGCACCACCGACAATCCCATGCCGGTGCCCTTGCCCACCGACTTGGTGGTGAAGAAGGGATCGAACATGCGTTCCATGATTTCCGGGCTGATGCCGTTGCCGTTGTCGCGCACCGCCACTTCCACCCAGGTGCCGCCGAAGCTGCCGTGACAGGAGGCGCAGCGCCCGCTGCGCACTTCGGCCAGGCGGGCGATCAGCTGCACCTCGCCATGGCCGTTGGCGGCATCGCGGGCATTGATCACGAGATTCATGATGACCTGCTGCAGGCCGACGGCATCGACACGCACCGGCGGCAGGTCCTGGCTGACAAAGGTGCGCAGGCGCAGCGTTGACGGCAGTGTCGGCCGCAGCATGCGCGCGGTTTCCTGCACCAGCGGCGACAGCGCCTGCACGCGGCTGTCGTTGCGCCCGGCACGGCTGAACAGCAGCAGCTGGCGGATCAGGTCGCGGGCGCGTTCGCCGGCGGTGCGGATCTCGCCGAGGAAGCGCGGCAGCTTGCTGTCCGCGGGCATGGCCTGGCGCTGCGCCAGCTCGGCAAAGCCGAGAATGCTGGCCAGGATGTTGTTGAAGTCGTGGGCAATGCCGCCGGCCAGCTGGCCGACGGCCTCCATTTTCTGTGCCTGGCGCAGGCCGGTCTGCAGCGCGTCGCGCTCCTGTTCCATGCGCACCAGCTCGGTCACGTCCTGCACCGTGCACATGATGCGCAGGGGATGGCCCTGCTCGTCATGCACCAGCCAGGCATGCACCAGCACCGGCAGGCGTGCGCCGTCGCGGCACAGCAATTCCTTGCGGTAGGCATCGCACCAGCCGCGCGCAAAGATCTGGCTGCGCGCCGCCGCATCGGCCTTGTGCCACTCCGGCGGCGTGATCTCGGTGAGCGCGCGGCCGCTGAACAGCTCCTCGGCACCGGGCTCGCCCAGCAAACGGGCAAACGCGGGATTCACCACCTCCAGCCGGCCCTCGAGCGACATGAAGCAGATGCCGTTGATGCTGGTATCAAACAGGCTGCGGTAACGGCGCTCGGACTCGCGGCGCGCCAGCTCGTTGCGCCGGGCCCGGCTGATGTCGAACACCAGGCACTTGACGATGGACTGGCCGCCCTGGGTCGACAGCACGGCATTGGTCAGCAGCGTGGTCTGGCTGCCGTCGGCACGCGGATAGGTGAACTCGACATCGCGCAGCACGCCGTCGCGCACCGCGCGGGCGAGAAAACGCTGCAACTGGCTTTCACGGCCGGCCGGCATCCACGCCAGCAACGAATGTCCGAGCAGGGCCGAGGGCGAGGCCGCCCCCATCATCGCGCAGAAGGGCTCGTTGGCCTCGAGCACGCGGCCTTCGGGCGTCATGCTGACAAAGCCGGTGTGGGTGTCGGCCACCAGCGTGCGGTAAACCTGCTCGGCCTCGCGCGCCTGGCGCTCGCTGGTGACGTCGGTGAGGTGGCCGTCGACCGCCCAGGAGCCGTCGGGGCGCTGCCAGACGCGGCCGTGTTCGCTGACCCAGCGCACGCCGGCCACGCCATGGCGCAGGCGATAGACCGCCTCGAAGCGGCCGTCGCCGGCCACTGCGCGGTCCAGCGCGGCCTGCAGCGGCGGACGGTCGGCCGGCTCGATCAGGCGGCCGAGGCGCTGCGGCGCCTCATGGCGCAGGAAATGCTCGCGCGGCTGGCCGGTAAGCGCCTCCACGCCGTTGCTGACAAATGCCGCCGTGCGGTCGTGGTGCAGGCCGCCGGTCTCGCTGAGCTCATAGCGATAGACAGCGCCGGAAAGATTGGCCATCAGCGTCGCCAGCCGGCGTTCGCTTTCCAGTAGCGCAAGCTCGGTCTGCTTGCGCTCGTGCACGTCGCTGATCTGCGCCAGCAGGAAGGACTGGTCGGGGCCGAGCTCCAGCCGCACGCAACGGATATGCCCCCAGCGCTCGCTGCCGTCGCGGCGCAGGTAGCGCTTTTCCATCTGCATCAGCGCACCGCCGTCGGCGGGCAGCGCGGCCAGCGCCGCCAGACCGGCGTCGCGGTCGTCGGCATGCACGAGGTCGGTCAGGCGCAGCATCACCATCTGCTCGGGCGCATCGAAGCCGAAGAAGCGCGCGCCGGCGGGATTCACCATCAGCAGCCGGCCGGCGCCGTCGAGCAAGGCCAGCGCCGCCGGCACGGCCTCGAACATCAGCCGGAAACGGGCCTCGCTTTCGGCGAGGTAGTGCTGCATGGCGGCGAATTCGGTGATGTCGTGCCCCACCAGCGACAGGTAGCGGCGGCCGTCACGGGCATCGGTGAAATGGCGGGCACGCCAGCGCAGGCGGCGCGACGCCGCGTCCGGCTGGGGCACCTCGAAGTTGAACTCGAGCACGGCCTCGCTGCCGCGCATGGCCATCATGCGTGCGGCCAGGGCCGCGGACTCGTCGGCAGGGGCAAACTGGTCAAAGAACTGGCGGCCCAGCACCGCCTCGCGGGGACGGCCATACAGGCGCTCCAGCACCGGGTTCCAGTCGACGATGTGGCAGGCTTCATCAAGCACGGCAATGGCGAGGTCGGCCACGTCCAGCAACTGGCGATACTGCGCTTCGCTGGCGTTCAGGCTGGCAGAGAGCTCGCGCGCGCGCTCGCGGCCACGCAGGCAGGACCAGCCGGCAACGGCCGCAGCAAGGGAAGTGGCGACAAGGCCGCCGGCAAGCAAGAGGGTGAGCGTCATGGGCGATTCGCCTTGCGCGCGGCGTCCTGCCGACTTTTTTTGTTGTTGGCGCCCCCTTGCCTGAGGGGGCAATGTCCCGACCTTGCCCGCTAGACCGGGTCCGTGGCAAGTCCGGCGATGCCACCGTTCGGCGGTGGCGGACGAATGCCGCCGGGCGCCGCCGAAAGGCGGGACGGGTTCAAGACGGCAAGCCCTCGCGCACCGCCTGGCCCGGGCTGACGCCGAACCAGCGCCGGAACGCCCGGCTGAAGGCGCTGCTGCTGGAGAAACCGAGCACCAGGGCGAGTTCGGTCAGCGAGCGCACGCGGCCGCCCGGCGCCATCTGCGCCAGCCACTGCCGGGCGAGCTCGCGACGCACGCCGTCGAGCACGTCCTGGAAGCTCTGGCCCTCGGCCGCCAGATGCCGCTGCAGCGTGCGCGGGCTGACCGCGAGCTGGGCGGCGACACCGGCCAGCGTCGGCTCGGACTCGGTGGCGGCCAGATGCCGGCGCACCTCCTCGCCCACCCGGGCCACCCAGCCGGCCGCCGACTCCAGGCTGGCCAGGCGCTGCTCCAGCACCGGCTCGAAATGCCGCGCCACCTCGGCCCCGGCCGGCGCCACGCGATAGGGGGCGAGCGGCAACACCATGGTGGTGACGGCGGCGCCCTGCTCCACCGGGCAGGCGAAATAGGCCTCGTAGGCCGCCTGTGCCGCCGGATTGTCAAAAGCCAGGCTGACCGACAGCGGGTCCGGCGGCGGCCGCAGGCGCTGGCGCAGCAGGCCGAGGATGAGGCCGAGGGCGAACTCCTCGGCGCGCCAGTGCGGCTCGCCGCGGGTGTGGATGGCCACGCAGAGCGTGTCGCCCTCCTCGCTGATCTCGTAATACAGGGTGTCGGTAAGCAGGCGGTGGAAGCGCGCGATGCGCGCCATCACTTCGGGCAGGCTGCCGCCGGCCAGCATCACCAGGCCGAGCTCGCCAAAGTCGGTGAAATCCAGCTGGCGCAGCATCTGCAGCCCCAGGTCCGGGGCCTGCAACTGCTGCTCGGCGACGCTCCAGATGCGCCGCGTCAGCTCCACCGGCAGCCGGCTGCCGGGTGCCAGCGGCGGCAGCTCGATGCCCGCCGCCGCCAGTGCCGCCGGCAGGTCGTGGCCCTGCACGGCCAGCGTGCGCTCGAGGATGAGCATCCAGTTCTGAAAGGTTCCCAGCATGTCGGGGCAGGTCCTTGCGCGGCGCGTTGGGTCAACGATATGGCAGCTTCGGGCAAGCATACGCGGCGCTCGCCGGCCTAGCCTACCCTCGCCGCCCCTCTCCACCGGGCCGGCTGACACCACGCGCCAGCAAAGACGAGGGATTCCGCACCATGAACGCACACACCCGCCTGCCATCGGAAACCGGCATCAACCCGGAAGACGCCGCCCGCAGCCAGCGCATCCGCCAGGGCATCCTGGAAGCCGGCAACCGCCTGCGCGCCCGCCACCCCTGGCTGGAGAAACACCAGAACACCATCGGCATGGCCATTTTCTGGACCAGCATCGCCGGCATCCTGGGCAGCGCCTTCGCCTACTACACCGGCGCCTTTGCCTGGTATGTGGCGATTCCGGTGGCCGCGTTCTGGATGTCGCTGCTGCACGAACTGGAGCACGACCTCATCCACATGATGTATTTCCGCAAGAACAAGTTCTGGAACGACTTCATGCTGGCCGGCGTCTGGCTGTTCCGCCCCAGCACCATCAGCCCCTTCGTGCGCCGCCGCCTGCACATCCACCACCACAAGGTCTCGGGCACCGAGTCCGACCTGGAAGAACGCGGCATCACCAATGGCGAACGCTGGGGCCTGAAGCGCCTGCTGATGACGGGCGACAACATGCTCGCGGTCTACCTGCGCCCCTTCGCCACTTTCCAGATGACGCGCGCCTTCATCCGCGCCCAGGCCAAGACCCGCGACGAGGCCCTGGCCATCGCCCGCGAAAACCTGCTCGGCTATTTCCCGCTCGGCCTCATCAACTACACGCTGTGGCACGGCTTCATCGTCTACCACGCGGTGATGATCGGCACGGGCCTGGCCGGTGTCAGCCTGGCCGTGCCGGCGGTGGTGGAGTCGGCGATGTTCTGGGTGAATTTCTATGCGGTGACGATTGCCGCGCCGAATGCGCTGCGCACCTTCTGCCTGCACTTTGTCAGCTCGAACATGCACTACTACGGCGATGTCGAGAAAGGCAACATCGTGCAGCAGTGCCAGGTGTGGACCACGCCCTGGGCCATTCCGCTGCACCTGTTCTGCTTCAACTTTGCCGGCACCCACGCCATCCATCATTTCGTGGTGCGCGACCCGTTCTACATCCGGCAGTGGATCGCCCCGGAGCTGTATCCGCTGCTGCGCGAAAACGGCGTGCGCTTCAACGACTTCGGCACCTTCCGCCGCGCCAACCGCCTGGGCAAGCCCGCCACCGCCTGAGGCGGCAGGCACCAGCAACAACAAGGCCCGCTGATGCGGGCCTTGTTGTTGGTGTCGCGGCAGTGCCGTTTTCTGCGCCTGCGCGGTGGCGCTCCTCATCCGCCGTGCGGCAGCACGGCGCGGTTGTCAGAGGCCGAGGAAGCGGCGCACGGGCGCGACAGTGGCCGCCGGGTCTTCTTCGTGCGGCACATGGCCGAGCGCCGGAAACAGCTCGAGCGTGCTGCCGGCAATGTCGGCCCGGAAACGCTCGGCATTGTCGGGCGGGATCAGGCCGTCGCGTCCGCCCCACAGAATCAGCGTCGGCTGCGTGAGGCGCCGGATGGCCTCCGCCCCCTCGCCCGAAGGCGCCTGCCGGAAGCGCTCGACCAGCGCGCGGCGGTTGCCCTCGCGCAGGGTGAGCTCGAAATAGCGGTCGACGAGTTCCGGCGTCACTTTCTCCGGGTCGCCATACACGTTGCGCACGCTGGACTCGACCATGCCGCGCGGCAGTGTCACTTCCATCACCCGGTTCAGCACCGGCACCTGCGCAATGCGGAAGCCGATGGGCACCGACACCGACGGCGTCGGATAACCGGCGGCATCGACCAGCACCAGTTGCGCCACACGGCCGGGATGCGCCGCCGCCATTTCCCAGGCCAGGCGGCCGCCGAAGGAATTGCCGGCCACCACCGCCTGCTGCACGCCCAGCGTATCCAGCAGCGCTGCCAGGAAGTCCACATAGCGCGCCATGTCGTAGCGGCCATCGGCCATGGGGCCGGTCAGGCCGAAGCCGGGCAGGTCCATGCGAATCACGCGCCGCTCCGGCAAGGCCGCCACCCAGCCGTCCCAGGTGTGCAGGCTGGCCGAGGTGCCGTGCAACAGCACCACCGGCAGGGCGTCGTCACGCGGGCCCTCGTCGCGCAAATGCACCTGCATGCCCTGCACCGTGACGAATTGCGACGGCGCCGGCGCCCAGCGCGCACTCAGCGCTGCCACCGGCCGGTCCGGCTCCCAGCTCGCCCCCAGCAGGGCCGCCACCATCACCCCCACGGCCAGCAGCGCAATCGCCAGCCCTTTTCCCACGCGTCCCATCTGCCCTCTCCCTTGATCTGGTCATCCGTTGGCCCGGTCATGCACCGGGCGCTGGCGAACCATACCGCGAAGCCGGCGGCGACGGCGCCGCGCGCATGAAAAAAGCCCGCACAAGGCGGGCTTTTTTCAGCAGGGGCCGCGATCAGCGATAGGCATAGCGGCGGTTGTCGTCGCGGTCATGGCCGCGGCCCTGGCCGTAGTCACGGCCATAGTCACGGCCACCACGGCGGTCGTCATGGTCGCGCCAGCCGTCACGGCGCGCCTGCCAGCCCGGATGGCCGTACTGCGGATGGTGCTTGTACTGCTGCTTGTAATGGCCATGGGCATGGCCACGGCCCGGATGCACCACCACCGGCTGGTACACCACCGGTGCCGGGCGCACCACCACCGGCGCCGGATACACCACGACCGGACGCGGCCGCACGACCACGGGCGGCGCATGGTAGACCGGCGCGCTGACCACGGTGACGCGGTCACGGCGGTCGCTGTTGGCAATCGCCACGCCGGTAATGGCACCGATGGCACCACCGATCATGGCGCCGTCACTGCCGCCGACATGCTTGCCCACGGCCGCACCGGCACCGGCGCCAAGTATCGCCCCGACCACGGCATCGCCGGCCATGACCGGCGCCGACAGGGCACTGCCCAGCACAAATACGGGAATCATCCAGTTGCGTTTCATCGCTTGTTCTCCTGCGGGGGCGGGGCCACCCGGCTCTGTGATCCGGCGCGGAAGAAAGCTTCCGGCCTGCAGGAGTTAACGGCCGCCGACAGGCATCGTTGACGGCCGCCACGCGGTATCTGGTTGCCGTTGCGTAAGCCGTGTAACCGGGCGGTAACGGCAATGGCGCCCTGCGTTGCCAGCCGCCAGCAAGCCGCTACCATGCGCGCCATCACACCCCCCTCCAAGGAGCGCCCCATGAGCAATGCACTGGTCATCGAGGATCTGGTCGAAGGCAACGGCCGCGAGTGCGTCAAGGGCGCGCTCATCCTCACCCACTACACCGGCTGGCTGGACGACGGCACCCAGTTCGACTCCTCGCACAGCCGCGGCCGCCCCTTCGAATGCGTGATCGGCACCGGCCGCGTCATCAAGGGCTGGGACCAGGGGCTCATGGGCATGCGCGTCGGCGGCAAGCGCCGGCTTTTCGTGCCCGCCCACCTCGCCTACGGCGAGCGCCAGATCGGCGCCCACATCGCGCCGAACTCCAACCTGCATTTCGAGATCGAGCTGCTGGA
>DAIRDY010000050.1:0-12454 GCA_036795935.1 Moraxellaceae bacterium
CGAATACGGCAATCGCCGGCTGCTGCCGGTGCTGCGACAAATGTTCACGGATTGAGTCACCCGGCCGGACAGCTGCAGGCAGACGACCCGCCAGCCGCATTCACGCTACCTCCACGCCCGTCTGCGGCGTAGAATCCGCGCCGCAGACGGTCCTGACACCCGCTTGTCGCGGGCTGCCCGTCAGGCCCCCTCCAGAGCCAGTACGTCATGCCGCGCGTCTCGCGGCATGACGTACTGGTTTTTAACTTTTGTGAGACACCCATGAAGCAGCTGCATCGCATCGTCATTGTGGGCGGCGGGGCCGGCGGGCTGGCGCTCGCCACCGCGCTCGGCCACCGGCTGGGCCGCCACGGCATGGCCCGCATCATCCTGGTGGATGCCGGCCTGACGCATATCTGGAAGCCGCTGCTGCATGAGGTCGCCGCCGGCACCATCAACTCCTTCGAGGACGAGCTCAACTACTTCGCGCACGGCGCCAGGAACCACTTCGAATTCCAGCTCGGGCGCATGGACGGCCTCGACCGTGAGCGCCGCACCATCCATCTCGCCCCGCTCACCGGCGAGAACGGCGAAGTGATCGCCGACGGCCGCGACGTCAGCTACGACACGCTGGTGCTGGCCATCGGCTCCACCTCCAACGACTTCGGCACGCTGGGCGCCCGCGACAACTGCATCTTCCTCGATGCGCGTCCGCAGGCCGACCGCTTCCACAAGAAGTTCCTCGACATGTACCTGCAGGCGCATGCCCTGCCCGAGGACGCACCCGTGCGCCCCGAGCTCAACATCGCCATCGTCGGTGCCGGCGCCACCGGCGTCGAACTCGCCGCCGAGCTGCACCATGCCTCGCACGAATTCGTGCAGTACGGCCTCGACGAGATCGACCCGCACCACGTCAACATCACACTGATCGAAGCCGCGCCGCGCATCCTGCCGGTGCTGCCCGAGGCCGCCTCGCGGGCCGCGCACAAGCAGCTGGAAAAACTCGGCATCCGTGTGCTGACCGGGCAGATGGTCACCGAGATCACGCCTGAAGGGCTGAATACGAAGGACGGCCTGTTCGTGCCGGCCTCGCTCAAGGTGTGGTCGGCCGGCATCAAGGCGCCGGATTTCCTGAAGGAGATTGGCGGGCTGGAAACCAACCGCATCAACCAGCTGGTGGTGACGCCCACGCTGCAGACCACGCGCGATGCCGACATCTTCGCCTTCGGCGACTGCGCGAGCTGCCAGCTGCCGGGGCTGGAACGGCCCTTGCCGCCGCGCGCGCAGACCGCGCACCAGCAGGCCAAATACCTGGTGAAGGCGATGGTGGCACGCATCGAGAAAGAGCCGCTGCCGGTCTTTGCCTACCGCGACTACGGTTCGCTGATTTCACTGAGCTCGGCCAACACCGTGGGCAGCCTGACCGGCAACATCAACATCCAGGGCCGCATTGCGCGCCTGATGTACCTGTCGCTGTACCGCATGCACCAGGTGTCGCTGCACGGCTTCTTCAAGACCTTCGTGCTGTGGTGCAAGGACATGCTGTCGAAGACCTCGGGGCCGACGCTGAAACTGCACTGAACTTAACGGCTTGCTGAAAAATGCCCATCCCGGGCTTTTTCAGCAGGCTGTAAGCTGCGCACTGCCATGAAAAAGCCCGCGGATGCGGGCTTTTTCATGGGGCGAGACCGGCCGGCGCCTCACTTGCTGAGGTAGCGCATGGCCTCCTCGATGCCCTTGATGGTCAGCGGGTACATCTGGTGCGACACCAGCTGGCGCACCATCACAATGGACTGCGTGCCGTTCCAGGCGCGCTCGGCCTCCGGATTCAGCCACACCACCTTCTTGAAGTGCTCGGTCAGGCGGCGCATCCACACCGCGCCCGGCTCCTCGTTGAAATGCTCCACCGAACCACCGACCGCCGATACCTCGTAGGGGCTCATCGCGGCATCACCGACAAAGATCACGCGGTAATCCGGCCCGTACTTGTGGATGATGTCGAACACCGAGGTGCGCTCGCTCCAGCGCCGGAAGTTGTCTTTCCACACACCCTCGTAGATGAAGTTGTGGAAGTAGAAATACTCCAGGTGCTTGAACTCGGTGCGCGCCGCCGAGAACAGCTCTTCGCAGGTTTTTATGTAGGGGTCCATGGAACCGCCGACATCGAAGAACAGCAACACCTTCACCTTGTTCTTGCGCTCGGGAATCATCTTGATGTCGAGCAGGCCGGCCTTGTGCGCCGTGGAGCGGATGGTGTCGTCCACGTCCAGCACTTCCTCGGCGCCGGTACGGGCGAAACGGCGCAGGCGGCGCAGCGCCACCTTGATGTTCCGGATGCCGAGCGCGACGGAATCGTCCAGGTTGCGGAACTCGCGCTTCTCCCAGACCTTCACCGCCTTCTTGTTGCGCGACTCGCCGGCCAGGCGGACACCTTCGGGGTTGGCGCCATAGGCACCGAAAGGCGAGGTGCCGCCGGTACCGACCATGCGGTTGCCGCCCTGGTGGCGCTTGTGCTGCTCCTCGAGGCGCTTGCGGAACTCTTCCATGAGTTTTTCCAGCGAGCCCATCTTCTGCAGCTCGGCCAGCTCTTCCGGGCTCAGGTTTTTCTCGATCTGCTTGCGCAGCCATTCATCCGGAATGGCACGCGACAGCAGCTCGGCATCCACCGACTCGATACCTTCGAAATACTTGGCGAAGGCCTTGTCGAACCTGTCGAAGTGCTTCTCGTCCTTGACCAGCGCGGTGCGGGCGAGCAGGTAGAACTCGTCGATGCTGGCATAGACCAGGCCCTGCTCCAGCCCCTGCAGCAGGTCGAGCAGCTCGCGTATGGTCACCGGCACCCGGTGCTCGCGCAGCGTGAAGAAAAAACCGATCAGCATGTGTGTCTCTCCCCCTCTCCCTGCGGGAGAGGGCCTGGAGGCGGGATTGCTCGCCACCTCCGCCCTGCAGGCACCTTCTCCCGGCGGAAGAAGGCGTGCGCTCAGCCTTCGCGTCGGCTCATGAAGGCCAGGCGCTCCAGCAGGTGCACGTCGGCCTCGTTCTTGAGCAGCGCGCCGTAGAGCGGCGGAATCGCCTTGCGCGTGTCGCGGTTGCGCAGGATGTCCTCGGGAATGTCGTCGGCCAGCAACAGCTTCAGCCAGTCGATGAGCTCGGAGGTGGACGGCCGCTTCTTGAGGCCGGGCACCTTGCGCACGTCGAAGAAGATTTCCATGGCCTCGGTGACCAGCGAGCCCTTGATGCCCGGGTAGTGCACCTCGACGATGCGCTTCATGGTGTCGGCATCGGGGAAGGTGATGTAGTGGAAGAAGCAGCGGCGCAGGAAAGCGTCCGGCAGGTCCTTCTCGTTGTTCGACGTGATGATGACGATGGGACGCTGCTTCGCCTTGATGACTTCCTGCGTCTCGTAGACGTAGAACTCCATCTTGTCGATTTCGGTCAGCAGGTCGTTGGGGAACTCGATGTCGGCCTTGTCGATCTCGTCGATCAGCAGCACCACGCGCTCGTCGGCCTCGAAGGCCTCCCAGAGCTTGCCCTTCTTGATGTAGTTGCGGATGTCGTGCACGCGGTCGTCGCCGAGCTGCGAATCGCGCAGGCGCGACACGGCATCGTACTCGTACAGGCCCTGCTGCGCCTTGGTGGTGGACTTGACGTGCCACTGGATGAGCCGCAGGCCCAGCGACGTCGCCACCTGCTCGGCCAGCATGGTCTTGCCGGTGCCGGGCTCGCCCTTGATGAGCAGCGGCTTCTGCAAGGCGATGGCGGCATTCACCGCCATCTTGAGGTCGTCGGTCGCCACATAGGCGTCAGTGCCCTGAAACTGCATGGATATGCCTCGATGTTGGGGCCGGCCAGCGCCGGAATGCCCGGAGTATATGAAGGGGGGCGGCCGGTGCACAGTGACCGCCAAGCACAGGCCATGCACCGCGCGCGACACCTGCGGAAGCAAACCGCCTGCCGGCCGCGCCGGCAAGCGGACAGCCGGGGAACAGTGCCGGCCGGCAGGCCCGGCGCCCTGCCCTGTCAGCGATGACGGCCGGGCCTTGGCCGTCTCAGCGCGCGCCGGCCGCCTTGCGCAGCGGACGCACCTCGGCCAGCGGCAACAGGCCGCGGTCGCCGGCAGCATCGCGGATGCGGCTGGGCAGGCCCATGCGCTCGAGCAGCGCGAGGAAAGGCTCGGGCGGCAGCTCCTCCACGTTCACCATCTGCCTCACGTCCCACACCCCCTCGGCAATCAGCAGCGCGGCAGCCACCGGCGGCACGCCCGCGGTATACGAAATGGCCTGGCTGCCAACCTCGGCAAAGTTCTCGGCGTGATCGCAGATGTTGTAGATGAACACCTCGCGGGCCTGGCCGTCCTTCTTGCCGCGCATCACGTTGCCGATGCAGGTGCGGCCCTGGTAGGTGGGCGCCAGCGAAGCCGGATCCGGCAGCACGGCCTTCACCACCTTGAGCGGCACCACTTCCTGGCCATCGGCCAGGCGCACCGGCTGCTCGGACAGCAGGCCGAGATTCTTCAGCACGGTGAAGACATTGATGTAGTGGTCGCCAAACCCCATCCAGAAACGGATGTCCGGCACGTCGAGGTTTTTCGACAGCGAATGCACTTCGTCGTGGCCGGTAAGGTAGAGCTTGTGCTCGCCAAGCCCGGCCGGGAAATCGTAGTGGCGGCTGACGGCAAACATGCTGTCGGCCTTCCACTGCCGGTTCTGCCAGGACCAGACGCGGCCGGTGAATTCGCGGAAATTGATTTCCGGGTCGAAATTGGTGGCGAAGTAGCGGCCGTGGCTGCCGGCATTGATGTCGAGGATGTCGATGGCCTCGATGCGGTCGAACAGATGCCGCGCCGCATAGGCGGCATAGGCATTGACCACGCCGGGATCGAAGCCGGCACCAAGGATGGCGGTGACGCCGCGCGCGGCGCAGTCGGGCGCCATCTTCCATTCGTAATTGCCATACCAGGGCGGCGCTTCGCAGACCCTGGCCGGGTCTTCGTGGATGGCAGTGTCGATATAGGCGGCGCCGGTCTCGAGACAGGCCCTGAGCACCGACTGGTTGAGAAAGGCCGAACCGACATTGATGACGATGCCGGCGCCGGTGCGCCGGATCAGCGAGGCCAGGGCCGGAATGTCGAGCGCATCGATTTCATGGGCAAGCAACGCGCCCGGGCCTTGCAGGCTGCCCTTCTCGCGTATGCTGGCAATGATCTGCTCGCATTTGGCCAGGCGCCTTGACGCGACATGAATGTCACCCAGCACCTGGTTGTTCTGCGCACATTTGTGGGCCACCACATGGGCGACCCCCCCGGCACCGACAATCAGCACAGCCTTTTTCATCTAGCACACCTCTTGTTGTGAGTTGCCCCTCAAGAGAGCGAGGCAACGTAGTCCGCGTATGAGAACGTCCGGACCACCTCCAGTTGACCATCAAGTTGTTTGACCACGATTGCGGGCATGGCGATCCCGTTGAACCAGTTTTTCTTCACCATGGTGTAACCGGCCGCATCGGCGAAGGAAATGCGGTCTCCCACCTTGAGCGGTTCGGCAAAGCCGAACTCGCCGAAAATGTCACCGGCCAGGCAGGTCTTGCCGGCAACAATGTAGTCATGCGGGCCGCCGTCACCGACCCGGCGCGCATTGAGCCGGTAGATCAGCAGGTCGAGCATGTGCGCCTCGGTGGAGCTGTCGACAATGGCCACGCGACGGCCGTTCTCGACGATGTCGAGCACGCTGGTTTCCAGCGTGGCGGCCCCGGTGATGGCGGCCTCGCCCGGCTCCAGGTAGACCTGCACGCCATGGCGTTCGCTGAAGGCGCGCAGGCGGTCGGCAAAGGCATCGAGCGGATAGTTCGCCCCGGTGAAATGAATGCCGCCGCCCAGGCTCACCCACTCGAGCCGCGACAGCAGATGGCCGAAGCGCTGCTCGATATGCGCCAGCAGGCGCTCGAAGACCTCGAGGCTCGCGTTCTCGCAGTTGTTGTGGAACATCACGCCGCTGATGCGCTCGAGCACGGCCGCCACGCGGTCGGGATCGGCCTCGCCCAGGCGGCTGAACGGGCGGGCGGGGTCGGCCAGCTCGAAGCCGGAACTGCTGACGCCGGGATTCACGCGCAGACCGCAGGGAATGCCGGCCGCGGCCACCTGCGCACCGAAGCGATCGAGCTGGGAAATGGAATTGAAGATGACCTTGTCGGCGGCGGCGATCACGCCGGGCATGTCGTCGTCGGCCCAGGCCACGCTGTAGGCATGGGTCTCGCCACCGAATTTCTCGCGGCCGAGCTGCACCTCATACAGCGAAGACGACGTGGTGCCGTCCATGGACTCGCGCATGAGGTCGAATACCGCCCAGGTGGCAAAGCACTTGAGCGCGAGCAGGCATTTGGCGCCGGAGCGCTCCCGCAGGCGGGCAATCTTGTCGAGGTTGGCGCGCAGCGCGGCCTTGTCGATGAGGTAGTACGGGGTCTTGAGCATCATCCCCTCCGTCAGGCCGGGGCGCGCGCATTACACAAAATGCAGCGGCCCGGGCACCAAAACCAGCACACGGCAATTCCGTCCCCGGGCCGGGTCCGGCGCGGGGGGTGGCAATGCTAGCGGCTTGTGGCGGGGCTTGCCACCTTGCGCGGCCTGTCTGCGGACAGGCCGCCGGCAGGCTCAATCCGGGGCGGCAGGGGCGGCCGGGCGGCGGCCGGCCAGCGCGAACAGCGCGGCATAGACGAGGGTGGCCACCACCAGCAGCGGCAGGGCTGCCTTGGCCATGGTCTCGGGGGATTTGGCGAGCAGGCCGAAGAGCACGGCAATGCAGGCCGGCACGACATGCACGGCATCGCCATGGCCGGCCACGAGGCCGGGCGTGAACAGCAGCACCGCCACCAGCGCGCGCAGCATCAGCCGCCACTGCGCCGAGGCCAGCAACGGCGCCACGTAGCGCTCGTAGAACAGCAGCAGCAGGGCCGCCATCGCCAGGTAGATCACCCAGGCCAGCACATAGGCCATGTCTTGTTCCTCACTTCATGCGGATCCAGCGGATCACGTGTTCATCCAGGTCGTCTTCGTCAACGGCGGTTTCAGGCAGCACGCGCCCGCGCACCGAAATGCGCGCCCGCACCACGCTCTCCGGATCACCGGTGAGCAGCGGATGCCAGCGCGGCAGTCCCCTGCCCTCGTGCAGCCGGCGGTAGGCGCAGGTGGCCGGCAGCCAGTTGATCTCGCCGAGGGTGTCCGGCGTCAGGCGCACGCAGTCGGGCACATGGCGGCGACGCCCGGCATAGTCGCTGCAACGCGCGCTGGAAAGGTCCAGCAGCTTGCAGGCGACGCGCGTGTAGGCAATCTCGCCGCTGTCTTCGTATTCCAGCTTGTGCAGGCAGCAGCGGCCGCAGCCGTCGCACAGCGCCTCCCATTCGGGCGCCGTGAGGTCGGCAAGCGCATGACGCTCCCAGAAACGCTCGCGCATCAGGCCACGGCCTCGTAGTCGATGCCGCGCTCGGCCAGCTGCACCAGCAGGAAGTCGCGCCACACGCCCTCGGGGCGCCATACCGCATGCAGCACGCCGGCGGCTTCGGCCAGCGGCACCGACTCGTAGATCACGCGGTACAGGAACACGAAGGCCGAGGCGCGCATGTTGCAGGCGCAATGCACCAGCACGGTGTCCTCGCGCATGGCATAGAGCACCTGCGCAAACAGCAGGAAATGCGCCGCCTGCGGGCGCTCCCAGGGCACCGGCAGGTGCAGGTAGTTGATGCCCTGCGCGGCCAGTCGCGCACCTTCGTCGGCTACCGCGGCATCGGAATCGGCCATCGCCAGGTTGATGACATGGCGCACGCCGGTGTCACCGATGCCGGCCAGCTGCTCCGGCGAGGGTTGCGCCGAGGTGCACAGGCGCGCGTCGACCACGCTCACCGCGGCATCGGCGCTCATCGCGGAATGTCCCGGTACTTGCTGTCGTCGGGGTTGTAGAGGTCCAGCAGGTAGTCCTCTTTCGGCGGCGGCATCTGCAGGTAAAAGCCTTTTTCGGCAATCTCGGCGCGCAGCTTGTCGGCGCTGACACGCGCCAGCTCGCGGCCGGGCCGCAGCGGCAGGTCCATCACGTGCAGCGGCGTGCCGAACACGGCCAGCAGGGCCTCGGGCAGCTTGCCGAGGCCGGCGGCCTTGGGCACGTACAGGTACATTTCGTCGCGCTTGCTGCTGCGATACACGGACAGCAGCAGCAAGGCGGTCTGGTCGTTCATTTCCCGGTCTCCACGGCACGGCGGCGTTCACGGCCCCAGGCCTGCAATTCATCATCGGCGGCAGCCAGCACCGGCAACAAGACCGGCAGCAGCAGCTCGCCGCGCCAGCCGGCGAAGGCGCGCGGCAAGGGCGCATTATCGCCCTGATCGACACGGCCCAGCACCAGGGCCTCGATATGGCGCTTGCGCAGCAGGACCTCGGCCGGCACGCCGGTTTTTTCGGCCACGCCGGCGGCCGCGGCACGCAGCGCATCGAACAGCTCGCGCGATTCGCGCGGCAGCGGCGTCGGCAGCGCGGCGGGCCAGCGCTCTTCGGGCAGCTGGCGGGCTGCTGCGATGACGGCGAGGATGGCCTCGCCTTCCTTGCGCAGGATGCGCGGCGTCATGTCCTCGATGTCGGCCAGCGCCTGCAGCGTGGACGGCTGGCGACGCGCCAGGCTGAACAGGCTGCCGTTCTTGACCAGAAAGCCGCGCGGCGTGTCGCGGCGGCGCGCTTCCGCCTCGCGCCAGACCAGAAGCTCGCGCAGCACCGCCAGTTCCTGCCGGCGCAGGCGCCAGCCATTGCTCACGTCGCGGTACATCAGCGCCGGATCCGGCGCGAAATCCAGCTCGTCCAGCATCAGCCGGCAATCCGCCTCGAACCAGTCGGTAAGGCGGCGCTCGGCCAGCGCGCGACGCAGGTAGTCGTGCAGGGGCGGCAGGTATTTCACGTCCAGCGCGGCATAGGAAATCTGGCCGGCACTCAGGGGGCGCTGCAGCCAGTCCGAACGCGACTCGTCCTTGGGAATGTCGACGCCCAGGTTTTCCTGCAGCGCCTTCTGGTAACCCACCTGCAGGCCCTGCCCGAGGAAGGCGGTGGCAATCTGGGTGTCGATGATGCCGGCGGGCAGTTGCCCGCAGAGGCGCGCCAGCACCTCGATGTCCTCGGAACAGGCATGCAGCAGCTTGCGCGGACGCTCGGCCACCAGCAGCGGCACCAGCGGCGAGAAGTCGGTGATGGTGAGCGGATCGACCAGGTATTCGGTGTCGCCGTCGCCCAGCTGGATCAGCGCCAGGCGCGGATGGAAGGTGTCGACGCGCATGAACTCGGTGTCGAGCGCCAGATGCTCGCGCCCGGCCAGCGCCCGCGCCATGTCGGCCAGTGCGGCGTTGTCGGTGATGTGGACGATGTTCACTCTGCCATCCGTTTTGTGGGGGCGGCGTGCCTTCGCCACCCGGGGAAATTCGTTGCATTTGCAGCGGCGGATAAATCCGCCGCTACGCCCCTCTCCCCGCCAGCGGGGAGAGGGGAAAAAACGACAGCGACAGCGATTACAGCCCAAGCTGCTTGGCAATGACCTCGTTCATGATCTCGTAGGTGCCACCGCCGATGGACAGGATGCGGTTGTCGCGCGACAGGCGCTCGACCAGCGTCTCGCGCATGAAGCCCATGCCGCCGAAGATCTGCACCGCTTCCCAGGTCACGTGGTCGCTGACCTTGGTCGCAAAGTTCTTGGCCATGGACACTTCCTTCACCGACGGGATGCCGGCCTGGATGCGCGCCGCCACGCGGTAGGTGAACTCGCGGCTGGCTTCCACCTGCGTGGCCATGTCGGCCAGCTTGTGGCGGATCACCTGCATCTTGGCCAGCGGCTTGCCGAAGGCGGAGCGCTCGTGCACGTAACGCAGCGCTTCTTCCAGCGCCAGCTGCGAGGTCATGTTGGCCATCACCGCGAGGTTCAGGCGCTCCATCTGGAAGTTGGTCATGATGACGAAGAAGCCCGCGTTCTCGCCACCGATCAGGTTGGCCTTGGGCACCTTCACGTCGTCGAAGAACAGCTCGGCCGTGTCGCTGGCCCACCAGCCGTGCTTTTTCAGCGGCTGGCCGGTGGTGAAGCCGGGCATGCCCTTTTCCATCAGCAGCAGGCTGATGCCGCCGTAACCGTCACCGCCGGTGCGCACCGCCACCGTGTAGTAGTCGGCGCGGATGCCGGAGGTGATGAAGGTCTTGGAGCCGGTCACGCGGTAATGGTCGCCGTCACTGACGGCACGCGTCCGGATGTTGGCGACATCGGAACCGCCGGAGGGCTCGGTGATGGCGAGCGCGGCGATTTTCTCGCCGGCCAGCACCGCGGGCACCACGCGCTGCTTCATCTCCTCGCTGCCCCACTTCACGATCGGCGGCAGGCCGATGTCGGCAGAGCCGAGGCTGGCCACGAGGCCGCCGGAACCGCAGCGCATCAGCTCTTCGGTGGCGGCGATCTTCATGAACACGTCGCCTTCGGCAATGCCGCCGAGCGCCTCCGGATAACCGATGCCGGCCACGCCGGCGTCGGCCAGGGTCTTGTACAGCTCGCGCGGGAACGTGCCCGCCTCTTCCCACGCGTCCACATGCGGAGCGACGTGTTCGGCCACGATCTTGCGCACCGTGCGGCGCACTTCCTCGTGGGTGTCATTGAAGTACTCGGTGTAACTGCTCATCAAGGGCTCTCCCTCTGCTGGGTTCCCTGCCACCGTAAGTCACGGCCGACAACGCCGCGGCGACAGGACGGCAGGCACGCAAAAGGACGGTCACAGTGCAAAACACGCACGCTGTCCTGTCACGCCACCCGCTGTCGGGCGCAGGCGCCGGGTCAGTCGGACTGCCCGGCCTCCTGCAAACGCGCAAGCACCGACGCCACTTTCTGCGTCAGCACGGAAATCTCCGGCACCACGGTGCCGCTCAGCAACAGTACATGCAGGCGGTTGTCGGCACGCACGATCAGCACGCGCCCCACCAGCACCTCGCCGTTCATCATGTCGGCCAGGTAGGCCTGGTCACCCAGTACCGGCGCCGGCTGCTCGACCAGCCGCACATTCCCGCCGCCGGCCATGCGCATGCCGGCATGCAGGCCGAGGCGCTGGGTCTGGAACTGCTCCCAGGCGCCGAAGCGGGTCAGGGTGAGGTAGCTGGCGGAGCGCAGGAAGAACGGCGAGGCCGTGCCTTCAGGCGCATGGCCGGAATCGTATTCGTATTCGAAGGTCTTGAGCAGGCCGGCCGGCAGCGCGACATAACGCTCGCAGAGCCGGTCGCAGTCACGCACCACGCCGTCGGCGGCAAAATCCTCGATGCGCAGCACCAGTCCGGCCGCGGCCTCCGGGTCGGCCTCCAGCTCGGCAATGGCACGGAAGAACCACACGCCGGCGGCCACCATGCCGGCCACCAGCAGCAGGGCAATCGTCACCCAGACGGCATTGCGCTGCTGGCGCGTCATCAGCCCAGCGCCTTGCGCCCGGCCAGGGCGTGGGCCAGCGTGTTGCCGTCGACAAATTCGAGCTCGCCGCCCATGGGCACGCCGTGGGCGATGCGGCTGACGGTGACGGCGCTGTCGCGCAGCGCCTCGCGGATGTAATGCGCCGTGGCCTCGCCCTCCACCGTGGGATTGGTGGCGAGGATGAGCTCGCGCACCTCGCCTTCACGCACGCGGGCCAGCAGCTTGGGAATGCCAAGCTCGCGCGGGCCGATGCCGTCGAGGGGCGAGAGATGGCCCTTGAGCACGAAATACAGGCCGCGGAACGAGGCCGACGACTCCACCGCGAGCACGTCCACCGGCGTTTCCACCACGCACAGCAGGCCGCGGTCGCGCGAGGGGCTCTGGCAGATGTGGCAGACCTCCTGCTCGGTCAGGCTCTGGCAGTCGCGGCATTCGCGCACATTGTCCATGGCGCGCGCGAGCACGTCGGAAAGGCGGCGGCCGCCGGCGCGCTGGCGCTCCAGCAGGTGCAGCGCCATGCGCTGGGCCGACTTCGGCCCGACCCCGGGCAATACGCGCAGGGCCTCGACCAGTTCGGTCACCAGCGGACTTAAGAACATCGGCGAGTTACGGGCAGGCGATATTGGCGAGCGGCGACACGTCGGCCACCTGGCCCAGCATGGCGAGGTCGTAGGTCTCGCCGATGCCGTTTTCCACGACATAGCGCGAGATGGTGACCGTGGCCGTACCGGAGAAACCGCAGAAGCCGGTGGCCGGCACCGCCGGCAACTTGAGCTGGGCCACGGCCGAGCGGCTGTTGGAGAAGCAGAACATGGCCGGCTTGTTGGTGGGGAAGCTGCGCGGCAGCTTCTTCACGGCCTCGGCCACGGGGAAGAAGCAGACGCGGTCACCTCGCCAGTCCAGCGTTTCGGCATCCTGGCGGCGCTCGAAACGGCCGCCCAGGGTCAGCGTGCCTTCGTACTCGGCGTAGCGGCCGTCACGGTTGACCAGCTTGAAGTCGGCCAGGGCCGGCGCGGCCAGCA
>DAIRDY010000051.1:0-3562 GCA_036795935.1 Moraxellaceae bacterium
AATCCTGCCTTTGTGCCGTACTGGAAGGCCAAAACCGGCCAGGACGTGGCCGTGAACCAGTCGCATGGCGGCTCCACCAAGCAGTCGCAGTCGGTGGCGGCCGGCCTTGAGGCCGATGTGGTCACGATGAACCAGTCACCGGACATTGATTCGCTGGTGAAAACCGGTCACGTGTCCGCCGACTGGCGCAAGCAGTTCCCGCATGAGGCCACGCCCTACACCACCACCAGTGTGTTCATCGTGCGCAAGGGCAACCCCAAGAAGATCAGGGACTGGAACGACCTGACCCGCCCGGGCGTGACGGTGATCGTGCCCAACCCCAAGACCTCGGGGAATGGCCGTTACACCTATCTCGCCGCCTGGGGCTATGCGCTCAAGAAGCAGGGCGGCGAAGACAAGGCGCGCGAGTTCGTGAAGCGTCTGTTCGCCAATGTGCCGGTGCTGGATGGCGGCGGCCGCGGCGCCACCACCACCTTTGCCCAGCGCGAGATCGGTGATGTGCTGGTGACGTTCGAGAACGAGGCCGGCCTGCTGGAAAAGGAGTTCGGTGAAGGCAAGTTCCAGGTGGTTTACCCCTCCGTCAGCATCGAGGCCGCAGCACCGGTGGCGCTGGTGAATCCGGTGGTGGACAAGCGTGGCACGCGCGAGCAGGCCCGTGGCTATTTGGCGTTCCTCTACACGCCGCAGGGCCAGGAAATCATTGCGCAGCAGGGCTTCCGTCCGCGCGATGCCGCGGTGCTGAAGCGCCATGCGAAGAAGTTCCCCAAAATTGAAACCTTCAGCGTGGAGGCCTCGCTCGGTGGCTGGGAAAAGGCGCACGCACAGCACTTTGCCGACGGCGCCATTTACGACCAGATCATCGTGCGCTGAGGCGCGCCGGCGGACAGCGAGCGAGTGCCATGAATTTCCAGCAGTTGCGCATCGTGCGCGAAACCGTGCGCCAGGGCTTCAACCTGACCGAGGTGGCGAATGCGCTCTATACCTCGCAATCCGGGGTCAGCAAGCACCTGAAAGACCTGGAGGAAGAGCTCGGCATCGAACTCTTCCTGCGCAAGGGCAAGCGCCTGCTCGGCCTCACCGAGCCCGGCGCCGAGCTGCTGGAGGTGGTCGAGCGCATGCTGCTGGATGCCCACAACATCCGGCAGCTGGCCGACCAGTTCAGTCGCCGCGACGAGGGCCGGCTGGTGGTGGCGACCACGCACACGCAGGCGCGCTATGTGCTGCCGCCGGTGGTGGCACGCTTCAAGGCGGCCTTCCCGCGTGTGCAACTGGTGCTGCACCAGGCCAGCCCGGCGGAAATTCTCGAGCAGTTGCTGACGGGCGAGGCCGACATCGGCATTGCCACCGAGTCACTGGAGGGGGTTAACGGCGTTACCTCGTTTCCGTATTACAGCTGGCAGCACACCGTGGTGGTGCCTGATGGCCATCCGCTGCTGGCCGAGGACGGGCTGACGCTGGCGGCGCTGTCGCGCTTTCCGGTGGTGACCTATCACGAGGGTTTTACCGGGCGCACGCGCATCGACGAGGCCTTTGCCGCGGCCGGCCTGCCGCTGGACGTGGTGATGACGGCGCTGGATGCCGACGTCATCAAGACCTATGTCGAGCTCGGGCTTGGCGTCGGCATCATTGCCGCCATGGCTTTCAATGCCGAGCGTGACAAGGGGCTGCAGTCGCTGGAGGCGACGGCACTGTTCGCCCCCAGCACCACGCGGCTGGCGGTGCGCAGCGGGCATTACCTGCGCGGCTTTGCCTACCGCTTCATCGAGCTCTGCGCGCCGGCGCTGGACGAAGCGCGCGTGCGCCAGGAAGTGCGTCGCGCCTTCGACGACTGAGCATGCTGCGGCCGTGGCGGTCATGGCCGCAGAATTGTCCTTCCTTTTTCCCCTGCCCGGCATGTCCGGGCAGGGGCGTTTTTTTCCGGCAGGCAAGGCTGCCGGTCCGCTTTTGCAGGAATGCAGATAAGCACATGAAAACTAGTTGGTTCGGTTGCCGGATTCGCCTCCCTAAGCTTGCGGGTGTCCGGTGCCGTATCGCGCACCCCGTTTGCTTCCGGAGATTTTCATGTCGTTCAAGCGTTTCGGCCTTGCGGCCGCCCTGCTGACCTCGCTGGTGTCGGCCCCCATTGTCCATGCCAAGGATGTCACGCTGCTCAACGTGTCGTATGACCCGACCCGCGAGCTCTATTCCGATTACAACAAGGTGTTTGCCGCGCACTGGAAAAAGCAGACCGGCCAGAATGTGACCATCCGCCAGTCGCATGGCGGTGCTGCCAAGCAGGCGCGCGCGGTGATCGACGGCCTGCAGGCCGATGTGGTCACGCTGGCCCTGGCCTATGACATCGATGCCATTGCCGAGTCCGGCCTGCTGGCCAGGAACTGGGAAACCCGCCTGCCCAAGAACAGCGCGCCCTACACCTCGACCATCGTGTTCCTCGTGCGCAAGGGCAATCCCAAGAACATCAAGGACTGGAACGACCTCGTGCGCTCCGACGTGCAGGTGATCACGCCGAATCCGAAGACCTCGGGTGGTGCGCGCTGGAATTACCTCGCGGCCTGGGCCTATGCGCTGAAGCAGCCGGGCGGCAACGATGCGACCGCCAAGGACTTTGTCGCCAAGCTGTTCAGGAACGTCCCGGTGCTGGATTCCGGTGCCCGCGGCTCGACCACCACCTTTGTCGAGCGCGGCATTGGTGACGTGCTGCTGGCCTGGGAAAACGAGGCTTTCCTGTCGATCAAGGAGCTGGGGCCGGACAAGGTCGACATCGTGGTGCCCTCCATCAGCATCCTGGCCGAGCCGCCGGTGACCGTGGTCGATACCGTGGCCAAGAAGAATGGCACCGAGAAAGTGGCCAAGGCCTATCTCGAATTCCTGTACAGCCCGCAGGGCCAGGAACTGGCCGGCAAGCACTACTACCGTCCTTCGGATGCCAAGGTGGCTGCGAAGTTTGCCGCGCAGTTCCCGAAGGTGAACCTGGTCACCATCAAGGATTTCGGTGGCTGGCAGAAGGCGCAGAAAACGCACTTTGCCGATGGCGGCACCTTCGACGACATCTACAAGCCCAACGGCCGCTGAGGCATCCGTCATGAGTCGCGTGGTGGCGCTGTTGCTGAAGGATGCCGTGCTGGCGCGGTGGCTGGCCTTCGGGCTGGAGCAGCAGCACTACCTCGTGCTCACGCCGGCCGGCACGGATGATCCCACGCTGCAGCCGGGTTCGCCGGCGCTGGCCTGGCAGCCGGATCTCTGGCTGGTGTCCTCGTCGCGTGCGGCGGAATTCCGCAAGGCCCAGCGCGAGGCGCACCGGCGTGAACAGGGCAGCCAGGCAGTGCCGTGGCGACTGGTGGCCGATGGCGGCCAGAGCGAGGCATTGGCGGACGAGGTGGTCTGGCCGTCCGAGCCGCGCGCGCTGCTGCTGCAACTGCACCAGTTCTTTGCCGTGGCCGTGCCCGATCAGCCGGTGAAGCTTGCCGCATCGGGCCTGCGCCTGGATGTGCCGGCGCAACTGGTCTGGGTGGGCGCGCAGCCGGTGCCGGTGTCGCCGCAGGCGCTGCGCCTGCTGAACCTG
>DAIRDY010000051.1:3662-11965 GCA_036795935.1 Moraxellaceae bacterium
TCCGCGCGCCGAAAACCGAAGCGGGTCTTGCCCGGCTTCGGGCTGACACTGGGCTTCAGCGTGGCCTACCTCAGCCTGCTGGTGCTCATTCCGCTGATTGGCCTGTTTCTCAAGGCTTCCGGCATGAGCTGGGACGAATTCACCGGTCTCATTCTTTCACCACGCGTGCTCGCCTCCTACAAGGTGAGCTTTGGCGCCTCGTTCATCGCGGCCTGCGTGAACGCGGTGTTCGGTTTCATCGTGGCCTGGGTGCTGGTCCGCTATCCGTTTCCCGGGCGCCGGATCATCGACGCCCTGGTGGACCTGCCGTTTGCGCTGCCCACGGCCGTTGCCGGCATTGCACTGACGGCGCTGTACGCCCCCAACGGCTGGTTCGGCAGCCTGCTTGCGCCGCATGACATCAAGGTGGCGTTCACGCCCACCGGCATCACCGTCGCGCTGATCTTCATCGGCCTGCCCTTCGTGGTGCGCACAGTGCAACCGGTGCTGGCCGACCTGGAGGCGGAGCTGGAAGAAGCTGCCGCCAGCCTGGGTGCCAACCGCTGGCAGACCTTCCGCGCGGTGATCTGGCCGGCGGTGCTGCCGGCGCTGATCACCGGCTTTGCGCTGGCCTTTGCCCGCGCCATCGGCGAATACGGCTCGGTGATCTTCATTGCCGGCAACATGCCGATGATTTCCGAGATTGCGCCGCTGCTCATCGTCACCCAGCTCGAGCAGTACAACTACAACGGCGCCGCGGCGATTGCCGCCGTGATGCTGGTGATTTCCTTCATCCTGCTGCTGTTCATCAACAGCCTGCAGGCCTGGGTCCGCCGTCGCGGCAGCAAGGAGGGCTAAGCCATGGCCATTACGTCGACCGCGAGCGCCAAGGCGCTCAACAGCCAGGCCCTGCGCGACCCGCTGTGGGTGCGCGTGCTGCTGCTCGGCACCGCCTTCGCCTTTCTCGCGCTGTTCCTGATCTCGCCGCTGGTGGCGGTGTTCAGCGAAGCGCTGCGCAAGGGTTTCGAGGCCTATCTGGCCGCCTTTGACGACCCGGATGCCTGGTCGGCCATCCGGCTCACGCTGCTGGCGGCGGCGATTGCCGTGCCGCTCAACGTGGTCTTTGGCGTGGCCGCGGCCTGGGCCATCACCAAGTTCGAGTTCCGCGGCAAGTCGCTGCTGATCACGCTGATCGACCTGCCGTTCGCGGTGTCACCGGTGATTGCCGGCCTCGTGTTCGTGCTCATCTTCGGCGTGCACAACGCCTTCGGCAAATGGCTGATGGACAACGACATCAAGATCCTGTTCGCCGTGCCGGGCATTGTGCTGGCCACGCTCTTCGTCACCTTTCCCTTCGTGGCGCGCGAGCTGATCCCGCTGATGCAGGCACAAGGGTCCGAGGAGGAAGAGGCGGCGGTGACACTGGGCGCCGGCGGTTTCACGACCTTCCTGCGGGTGACGCTGCCCAACATCAAGTGGGGGCTGCTGTACGGCGTCATTCTTTGCAACGCGCGCGCGATGGGCGAGTTCGGTGCGGTGTCGGTGGTGTCGGGCCATATCCGCGGCCTCACCAACACCATGCCGCTGCATATCGAGATTCTCTACAACGAGTACCAGTTCGTGGCCGCCTTTGCCGTGGCCACGCTGCTGGCGCTGCTCGCCCTGGTCACGCTGGTGCTGAAGACCTGGGTGGAGTGGCGCATGGCCGCGGAGCTGGCGGCACAACAATCGGGTTATCAGGAGTCCGGCCCCGCAACGCCGGCCCGCACGCAACAGGAGCAAGCGGCATGAGCATTGCCATCGAATCGATCAGCAAACACTTTGGTGCCTTTCAGGCGCTGGACCAGGTCAGCCTCGACATCGGCAGTGGCGAGCTGGTGGCGCTGCTCGGGCCCTCGGGCTGCGGCAAGACCACGCTGCTGCGCATCATTGCAGGGCTGGAAACGCCGGATGACGGCCGCCTGGCCTTCCACGGCGAGGACACCACCGACACGCCGGTGCGCGAGCGCCAGGTCGGTTTCGTGTTCCAGCACTACGCGCTGTTCCGTCACCTGACGGTGTTCGAGAACGTGGCCTTCGGCCTGCGCGTGCGGCCGCGCAAGCAGCGCCCGGGCGAGGCCGTCATCCGCAACAAGGTGCACGAGCTGCTGCAGCTCGTGCAGCTGGACTGGCTGGCCGACCGCTACCCGAGCCAGCTTTCCGGCGGCCAGCGCCAGCGCATTGCGCTGGCGCGCGCGCTGGCGGTGGAGCCGCGCGTGCTGCTGCTCGACGAGCCCTTCGGCGCGCTCGATGCGCAGGTGCGCAAGGAACTGCGGCGCTGGTTGCGCCGCCTGCATGACGAGCTGCACATCACCTCGGTGTTTGTCACGCATGACCAGGAGGAGGCGCTGGAAGTGGCCGACCGCGTGGTGGTGCTGAACCGCGGCCGCATCGAGCAGGTGGGTTCGCCGGCCGAGGTCTACCACCATCCGGCCTCGCCCTTCGTGGTCGAGTTCCTGGGCCAGGCCAACAAGCTGCCGGCGACGGTGCAGGGCGACCGCGCCGACGTGCTGGGCTGGCAGTTGCCGGCGCAGGGGGCGGCCCAGGGCGAGAGCGTGGCCTATGTGCGGCCCAGCGACTGGAGCCTGGCCCATCATGCCGTCGACGGCAGCCAGGCGGTGACGCTGCGTGACATCCGTGCCGTCGGCCCGCGCTGGCAACTCGACATCGAGCATGGCGGCCGCCTGCTGGAAATCGAGCTGTCCTCGCGCGACGAACTCGGCGATGCCGACCTCGTGCCCGGCCACCAGCTCTGGCTGCATCCGCGCAAGGCGCATCTGTTCGCTGCGCGCTGAGGCGGGGCAGGCGGTGCCGGCTTGATGCACGTCAGGCCGGCACCGCCGACATGCGCCATACTCCGGGCACCGCCGCCTGCCCGGAGCCTTCATGACGGACGCGCCCGCCACCCTGCGCTTCAAATCCCTCGGCATCGACACGGCCCACGAGCATGTGGTGTTCATGCATGCCGACTGCCATGTCTGCCGTGCCGAAGGCTTTGCCGCACAGACGCGCATCACGGTCGAGGCCGGCGGCCATGCGCTGATCGCCACGCTCAACATCATCAACAACGGCCTGCTGACGGTGGACCAGATCTCGTTGAGCCTGGGCGCCGAACGTGCGCTCGGCGTGCACGAGGGCGATGCCGTCAGCGTGTCGCATGTGCCGGTGCTGCGTTCGGCCAGCCTGGTGCGCGCCAAGATCTACGGGCAGACGCTGGACCGCGCCGCGATGCAGGCCATCATGCAGGACACGGTGAACGGCCGGCTCTCCGACCTGCACCTGTCCGCCTTCGTGACGGCCTGCGCCGGCGAGCGCCTGTCCATCGACGAGACGGTGGCGCTGACTCAGGCCATGGTCGATGCCGGTGAATGCCTGGAGTGGCCCTACGACATCGTTGTCGACAAGCACTGCGTCGGTGGCCTGCCGGGCAACCGCACCACGCCGGTCGTGGTGGCCATCGTCAGCGCCTGCGGCCTCGTCATGCCGAAAACCTCGTCGCGCGCGATCACCTCGCCGGCGGGCACGGCCGACACCATGGAAGTCCTCACCAACGTCAACCTTGATCTCGCGGCCATGCGCCGCGTGGTCGAGCAGACCGGCGGCTGCCTGGTCTGGGGCGGGGCCATGCAGCTGAGCCCGGCCGACGACATCCTGATCCGCGTCGAGCGCCCGCTCGACCTCGACAGCGACGGCCAGCTGGTGGCCTCGGTGCTGTCGAAGAAAATTGCCGCCGGCTCCACCTGCGTGCTGATCGACCTGCCGGTGGGACCGACCGCGAAAGTGCGCAGCATCGAGGCCTCGGACCGGTTGTCGGCACGGCTGCGCGCGGTGGGACAGGCCCTCGGCATCGACGTGCAGACGCTGGTGACCGACGGCCAGCAGCCCATCGGCCGCGGCATCGGCCCGGCGCTGGAAGCCCGCGACGTGCTGCAGGTGTTGCGCAACGAGACCGGTGCGCCCGCCGACTTGCGCGAGCGTTCGCTGCATCTGGCGGCGCGCGTGCTGGAAATGGGCGGCAAGGCGCAGGACGGCATGATGCTCGCGCGCCAGGTGCTGGCCGACGGCCGTGCCTGGCGCCAGTTCGAGGCCATCTGCCGGGCCCAGGGCGGCCTGCGCGAGCCGGTGCAGGCGCCCTTGCACACGGTGGTGACGGCCACGCGCGCGGGCTTTGTCGCCGCCATCGACAACCGCGTACTGGCGCGCATCGCCAAGCTCGCCGGTGCGCCGCAGTCGCCGGCCGCCGGCGTCGACCTGCATGTGCATCTCGGCGACTGGGTCGATGCCGGTCAGCCGCTGTTTTCCATCCACGCCCAGGCGCCCGGTGAAATGCGTTATGCCGAGGCCTTCCAGCAATGCCAGCCGGACGTGATCCGGCTCGAGGAGAGTGCATGAATCCCGCGCTGAACCGCGCCGCCTCGCGGCCGCTGCTGCTCGTGTTTCCCGGCAACGAGGCGCAGGCCGCGGCCTTGTCGGCGCGGCTGGCGGCCGACGAGGCCGGCGTGCAGCTGCACCATTTTCCGGATGGCGAAACCCTGGTGACGCTGCCCGCCGACAACGGCCGGGGCGTGGCCGGGCGCGACGTGCTGCTGCTCTGCGCGCTGGACCATCCCGATACCAAGCTCGCGGCGCTGCTGTTCGCGGCCGATGCCGCGCGCGCGCAGGGCGCCCGGCGCGTGGGGCTGGTCGCGCCCTATCTTGCCTACATGCGCCAGGACCGGCAGTTCCATCCCGGCGAGGCGGTCACCTCGCGCAGCTTTGCGGCGGTACTGTCGGCGCATTTCGATTTCCTGGTGACGGTGGACCCGCACCTGCACCGCTATCACGCGCTGGGCGAGATCTACCGCATGCCGGCACGCGCGGTGTCGTCGGCGCCGGCGATTGCGGCCTGGATACGGCGCGAGATCGTGCGCCCGGTGCTGGTCGGCCCGGACGAGGAGAGCGGGCAGTGGGTGCAGGCGATTGCCGCGCTCGAGGGCCTGCCGCATACCGTGCTCACCAAGCAGCGCCACGGCGATCTCGATGTCGAAGTGTCCTTGCCCGATGCCGGGCGCTGGCAGGGCTACACGCCGGTGCTGGTGGACGACATCGTCTCCAGTGCGCGCACCATGGTGGCTGCCGCCGGCAGCCTGCGCCGCGCCGGCCTGCCGGCACCGGTCTGCATCGGCGTGCATGCGCTGTTTGCCGGCGATGCACTGGCCGCGCTGTCGGCCGCCGGCGTCGCGCGCATCGTCAGCTGCAACTGCGTGCCGCATGTCAGCAATGCCATCGACGTGATGCCGGCCGTGGCTACCGCGTTGCAGGAGCTGCTGGCGGCGCCGGCCTGAGCGCTTGCCCGTGGCCGGCAAGGGCGCTAGCGTGCCGCGCATGACGTCCGTTCCCGATACCTCGGTTGCCGCGCTGCGCTTCCAGGTCACCTACTCGCGCATGATCGCGCGCGAACTGCAGCTCGACGAGGCCGGGCTCGCGGCGCTGCTTGCCGGCACCTCGCTCTCGCCGGCGCAGCTGTTCCAGCTCGAGCAGCAAGTGTCCGCGCCCGACCAGTACGCCATCATCCACAACGCCCTCGGCCTGTCCGGCAATCCGGCCTTCGGCCTGCAGCTCGGCAGCCGCCTGCAGGTGTCGGCGCACGGCGCGCTGGGCGCGGTGATGGCCGCCGCGCCCGACCTGCGCACCAGCTTTGCCGCGGTCGAACGCTTCCACAACCTGCGTGCGCAGTTCCTGCGCCTCAACCATCACGAGGACGCCACGCATTTCGCGGTCGGCATCGAGTTGCTGGTGCCGCTGGATGCCGTCGGCCTGTTCCTGATCGAAGCCATGGTGGCGTCCACGCAGTCGAACGTGGAATTCATGCTCGGCCGCGCCGTGCCCGAGGTGGACATCGAGCTCGGCTATGCCGCGCCCGCGCATGCCGCGCGCTATGCCGAGTACCTGCACGGCCGCCACGCCTTCGGCCATGCCGCCACGCGGCTGCGCATTCCCAAGGCGCTGCTCACGGTGCCCAATCCCTTTCGCGACGACGCGGCCTATGCCGAGGCGCTGCTGCAGTGCGAGCGGCTGGAAGCCGCGCAGCGCCCGCGCGAGGCCTGGGCCGAGCGTGTCGCCAGCCTGCTGCGCCAGCACCCGGGCCAGCTCTGGACGCAGGCCGAGGTCGCGGCCGCGCTCAACGTGTCGGCACGCACGCTGGTGCGCCACCTGCAGGCCGAGGGCAGCCGCTACCAGCGCGTACAGGACGGCGAGCTGTGCCGGCAGGCGCAGCGGCATCTGGAGGCGCCGCGCCATACCGTGGCCTCGGTCGCGGCCGCGCTCGGCTACCAGGACACAGCCTCCTTCCGCCGCGCCTTCAAGCGCTGGACCGGACAGACGCCGCAGGACTGGCAGGCGGCGCGCCGGGCACGGCTGGGGCTGGCGTGATGCCGGGGCGGATTGCGCCAATATGGCGTAAAAAGCACCCATAACGGCGCAGTCAGGCCTCTCCGGCCGGGCCCGGGCATGGGACGCTGCCCAGGCAATGACCGGAGACCTGCCCCATGACCGCCCTTGCCCAGAACCTGCCCCGCACCGATGCCGATGACGGCATGGCCCGCCTGCGCCAGCTGCAGGCCAAGCCCTTTATCGCCTGGCCGACGCTGATCCTGCTGCTGTGCACGATTCCGCCGGTGCTCTACCTCGATTACCTCGTCATCATCGGCGAGTGGCAGCCGGTGCCCGCCGCGCTGCTCGCCTCGCTGTTCGGCTACCTCAGCTTCAGCTCCATCCACGACGGCCTGCACCGCGCGGTGTCGTCGAAAAACTGGATCAACGAGGCGGTGAGCATGTGCACCGTGAACATCCTTTTTCCCTACCAGCCGATTGCCGTGCTGCGCTGGGGCCACATGCAGCACCACGTGCACACCGGCGACGAGCACCGCGACCCGGACTACCCGACCTCGAAGTCCTTCCCTGCGATGCTGCTGCGCGGCCTGTTCTGGGCCGACGTGTATTACATCTGGAATTACCTGCACCACCTCGACGAACGCCCCGCGCGCGAAGTGCGCACCGTGAAGCTGCACCTGCTGATCGGTGGCGCGGTGTTCGTGGTGGCGGTGGCGCTCCTGCCCTTCGAGGCGACGATTTTCTGGTTCATCGCCTCGCGCCTGACGCAGTTGTGGATTGCCATCGTCTTCATGTACCTGCCGCACCGCCCGCACACCATCCGCCAGGCCGACGCGCCCTACCAGGCCACGCTCTTGCGCCAGGGTTGGGACTGGCTTATGACGCCGCTGATGGCCTACCAGAACTGGCATCTGGTGCATCACCTGTACCCGAGCGTGCCGTTCTACCGCTACAAGAAAGTGTGGGAGGCGCGCCGGGCCTTCCACGAGGCGCAACTGCCGGCGCGTGTCAGCGCCTTCGGCCTGCTGCCGGACGAAAAGGCGCTGGCCGAAGGCCTGGCGCTGGCGAAAACCTCGGGCGTGCGCTTGCGCTGAGAGCACTGCCCGTCGCGACAAAAATGCCCCGCAAGCGGGGCATTTTCATTCATGGCTGAGGGGCGCAGGGGTGTGCGGGCGGCGAGCGTAGGCGGGCGTAACAAAAAGCCCGTCGCTGGGACGGGCTTCAAGTGGCTTCGCAGAGATGGTGGGCCCGGTGGGACTCGAACCCACGACCAAAGGATTATGAGTCCTCTGCTCTAACCGACTGAGCTACAGGCCCCGCACGGGGGATGCCGCGAAGGCGCGGCGATTATAGCGGCTTGCCCGCCAATGAAAACGCCCCGTTGCCGGGGCGTTTTCATGCAGCAGGTCTTACTCGCTGTCGAGGAAGGAGCGCAGGTGCTCCGAGCGCGAGGGGTGACGCAGCTTGCGCAGCGCCTTGGCCTCGATCTGGCGGATGCGTTCGCGGGTCACGTCGAACTGCTTGCCCACTTCTTCCAGCGTGTGGTCGGTGTTCATGTCGATGCCGAAACGCATGCGCAGCACCTTGGCTTCGCGTGCGGTCAGGTTGGCCAGCACTTCGCGCGTG
Source organism: Moraxellaceae bacterium (assembly GCA_036795935.1). GTDB lineage: Bacteria > Pseudomonadota > Gammaproteobacteria > Pseudomonadales > Moraxellaceae > UBA2031. The sequence continues at coordinate 11,679 of DAIRDY010000051.1, forward strand.
GCTTCGCGCAGGCCTTCGGCGGTGGCGGCGTCGATCGGGGACTCCATGGTGGTGTCCTCGATGAAGTCGCCAAGATGGGAGTCTTCGTCATCGCCGATGGGGGTTTCCATCGAGATGGGCTCCTTGGCGATCTTCAGCACCTTGCGCACCTTGTCTTCCGGCATGTCGAGGCGCTGGCCGAGTTCTTCCGGCGTCGGCTCGCGCCCCATTTCCTGCAGCATCTGGCGCGACACGCGGTTCAGCTTGTTGATCGTCTCGATCATGTGCACCGGGATGCGGATGGTGCG
>DAIRDY010000052.1:0-11916 GCA_036795935.1 Moraxellaceae bacterium
CGGCGAGGCTGGGGGGCCTGGAAGGCCCGCCCGCGGACGGGGCGGGAGTATACCGGAGACCACCGGCAGCGGTCAGTCCTCCACCTGCCATCATCGGCAAAAGGGCTCAGCGCTCACGGATCAGATTTTTCTGACGCGTCCACTGCGACTGGAAATGCCGCTGGAAAACGGGATAGATCAGGGGGAGAAAATGGTAAAGGCCGAATGAAAGGCAGCGGATGTAGAACAGCCGCCAACGCCATATACGCAGGGTTTTGCGATAGGTTTTCCACGCAGGCTTCGCGGCAGAGTGGGAGATGATGCTGGCCGCGGCCTCCTGCCCGGTCAGCAGCGTACCGAACAGCCCCTCGCCATAAATGGTGTCGGCAAAGCCCGCCGCATCGCCCACGAACAACACGCGCCGCGTCGCTACTGGCAACCGGTAGCCATGTGTGCCCACTGGAGCAGCCTTTATGTTCTCGAGCGTGTCGATGCCATACACGCGTTTGGCGTAATCACGAAGCTGCTGCTGCCCCATGTCGTCACGTGCGGCGACCGATGTATAGAGCCCGATATTCACCTGATGGCCTTTGCGCACGAACCAGCCATATCCATGCGCGGCATAACCAAAGTCACAACGCGCCTGCTCGCCTTCAAGATGCGCAGGTGCATCGGCATCACCTTCGATGGCCATGCACTGTTGCTGCATTTGCTTGCCAAACACGAGCGCACGGGTCTGGCTGTTAGCGCCATCAGCGGCAATCAGCCATTTGGCCACTACTATCCTGTCATCCCAGATCACCTCAACGCTCTCTCCAGTCTCGCTGATGGATACCGGCTTGCGACCAACCTTCTCAAAGCTGGCACCGCACTCCATGGCTTTTTTCAGCATAAATTCATCAAGATCGTAGCGACTGGTAATGCACACCACAGGCACCGGAGCATGAATGAAGGTTGTCGCGCGAGCTTTGTGCGACACCGTGATGCGTGAGATTTCGCTTCGCACCACGCCGTCAGCCAAGGGATACCGCAGGCGGTCCATCGTGCGTTTGGACAGACTGCCACCACAGGCCTTGTGCCGGGGAAACGCTTGGCGGTCGACCATCAGCACGCTATGGCCATTGACTGCCAGATCGTAAGCGGCCGCTGAACCTGACGGACCAGCGCCGATCACCAAAACATCCACTTCATGTCGAGTCATCAGATTCTCTTGTTGTTATCGAAGCATTCCACACCACCCATACATGACGAAGGAGAGCTAATCAGCCCGCCACCGGATGCGCCTGCAGCCACTCCAGGATCAGCGCATTGATTTCCTGCGGCGCCTCGCGGTGCAGGAAATGGCCGGTGCCGGCAATGCGGCGCACGTCCAGTCCCTTCTCGAAGTCCTGCTGGCGCATCAGCGTGTCGTACAGGCGCGAGTCCATGCAGCCGTCGTTCTCGCCGGTCAGCGCCAGCGTCGGCACCTGCACGCGGCTGGTGAGCAGGCTCCAGCTCTGTTGCGTGGACAGCGACAGGGGTTGCAGCAGGCAGCGGTAGTACTGGGTGGCGGCATGCACCACGCCGGGCTGGCGGAAGGTGGATTTCACCTGCTCGATGTCGGCGGGGGCATACAGCCAGTCCGGCGACCAGTTCTTCCACAAGGTTTCAATGAAGGCGAAGTCGTCGCGTTCGACAATGCTCTCGGCAATCTTCTGGAACTGCATCAGCAGGATGTAGGACGACTTCACCAGCTGGCCCGGCACCTCGGTGATGCCGACCAGACCGCGCCGCAGGTGCGGAATGGCGAGCGTGGTCAGCGAGGCGAATTTCTTCGGTTGCAGCGCGGCGGCCACATAGGCGGTGAGCGCGCCCCAGTCGTGGCCGACCAGATGGCACTGCTTCGCGCCCAGCTCCTGCATCCAGGCCAGCACGTCGCCGGCCAGGTGGATCAGGTGGTAAAGGTCGCGCGCCGACTGCGAGCCGGGTTCGTAGCCACGCAGCATCGGCACCACCACGCGGTAGCCGGCAGCGGCAATGGCCTCGATCTGTGCGTCGTAGCTGTGAAAGTCGTCGGGGAAGCCGTGCAGCATCAGCACCAGCGGCCCCTCACCGGCGGCGCGCGCGGAGAAGGTGAGGCCGTCGTGGTGCAGGGTCAGGGTTTCGATGGCAGACATCAGGCGTTCTTCCTCTTGTCATCGGCGGCCGGCAGCGCGACCACGGCCGGCGCAGTGTCGCTGGTGCAGGGAGTCTCCGGCGCGACCTCGTCGGCGACGATGGTCGCCAGCGGGATGTGCAACTCGCGCTCCATGGCCTCGTGCACGCGCAGCAGTGCCGGGCGCAGTGTCTTCACCCAGTGGTCGTCGGCATGCAGGCGGTCGAGGTCGGCTGGCGTGGGCAGCGGCCAGGGCAGGCCGCGGTAGAAATCGGCAAAGTTGATGTGCTCGAGGTTGCGCGTCAGCACATAGCTGCCGGTGTCGGTGCGGTGGATAATGCGCTCGCGTGTCAGCAGGTCGACGAAGTCAAACCAGATTTCCACTTCCTGCTTGCCGAGAATGGCCATGGCTTCAACATCACTGACACTGGCACCGTGCTGCTGCTTGCGCCAGAACAGCTGCAACACATCGAGCAGCGCGAGCACCGGATGCCGGCTCACCATGCCGGTGTGGCGGAACACGGCCAGGCCGCGCGTCACCTCGACGCCGAACAGGATGATCATCCACGACAGGTACATCCAGATCAGGAACACCGGAAACGCGGCAAACGCACCATAGACCAGCGTGTACGACGAAAAGCGCGTGACGAAGAGGCCGAAGGCGGCCTTGGCCATCTCGAACAGGAAGGCCGCAAAGAGACCGCCGGCAAAACCTGCCTTCAACGGCACCTTGCAGTTGGGTACCGTGATGTAAAGCAGCGAGAAGGCAAGCGCAGTGGTAATGAAGGGCAGCAGCTGCAAGCCGGGAATCACGCCACCGACTGCCGACGCCGCCTCGCTGAACAGGCGCAGTGAGGTGAGGTAGGACGAAATGGCAAAGCCCGCGCCCAGCAACAAGGGCCCCAGGCTGAGCACGGCCCAGTAGCGCAGGAAACTGATCACGCCCTTGCGCGCCTCACGCACTTTCCAGATCTGGTTGAACGAACGCTCGATGGTGACCAGCAACATGATGGCCGTGACGAACAGCATGCCGATGCCGATCACGGTGAGGCCGCGCGCCTGCTCGGAAAATTCCTGCAGCTTGGCCTGCACCTCCATGCCGGTGCTGGGAATGAAGTGGCTGAAGATGAAGGCCTGGATGTCGGTGCTGACATGCTGCAGCGAGGGGATGGCGGAGAGGATGGCAAAGGTCACCGTCATCACCGGCACCACGGCGAACAGCGTGGTGTAGGTGAGCACCATGGCATTCTGCCGGCAGTTGTCCGCCAGGAAACGCCGCACCACGAAGCGGGCGAAGGAAACAATCTGGCGGTAGTCGGCGGTGAGCTTGTCGCGCATGCGCAGGTCCTGGGCTGGGGGCAAAGGCCCCGGTAGGCCGGTGCAGGCACCGACGGGCCAAGTATTCCCGCCCCGTGCGCCGGCTGTCGAGTGTGACCTGTGCCGGCATGGCCGCTACACTGCGCGCTGTTTCCTGCTGCCGAGCCCGCCTGACCGCCATGATCACCGTCTACCACAACCCGCGCTGCTCGAAATCGCGCGAAGCCCTGGCCCTGATCGAGGCCGCCGGCCACACGCCGGTGGTGGTCGACTACCTGAAAACCCCGCCCGACGCCGCCACGCTGAAACGCCTGCTCAAGGCGCTGGGCATCAGCGCCCGCGAGCTGCTGCGCCACAAGGAAGCGGAGTACGCCGAGCTCGGGCTGGACGATGCGCGCCTCTCCGAGGCCGCGCTGATCCGTGCCATGGTGACGCATCCGCGCCTGATCGAGCGTCCCATCGTGGTCGCAGGCGGGCGCGCGGTGATCGGCCGCCCCCCGGAACGCGTACTGGAGTTGCTGAAATGAGCGCACCTTATGTGCTGGTTCTTTATTACAGCCGCCACGGCGCCACCCGGCAGATGGCGCGGCTGATTGCCCGCGGCATCGAGACCGAGGGCCTGGACGCGCGCCTGCGCACCGTGCCGGCCGTGTCCGCCGACTGCGAGGCCACGGCGCCCGACATTCCCGCCGACGGCGACCTCTACTGCACGCCCGAGGACCTGGCCGGCTGTGCCGGACTCGCGCTCGGCAGCCCGACGCGCTTCGGCAACATGGCCGCGCCGCTGAAATACTTCCTCGACGGCACCAGCGGCCTGTGGCTGAACGGCGCACTGATCGACAAGCCGGCCGTGGTCTTCACCTCCACCAGCTCGCTGCACGGCGGCCAGGAAACCACGCTGCTCAGCATGATGCTGCCGCTGCTGCACCACGGCATGGCCGTGCTCGGCCTGCCCTACAGCGAACCCGGCCTGCTCAAGACCGCAGGCGGCGGCACGCCCTATGGCGCCAGCCATCTGGCCGGTGCCGACAGCCGGCGTCCGCTGGACGACGAGGAAAGCGCGCTCTGCCTGGCGCTGGGCCGCCGCCTCGCCCGCCACGCGCGCCGCCATGTCGCGGACGGGGGGGTCGCATGAGCCGCGCCGATCGCGCCCGCCTGGCTACGCTGGCACTGCTCGGCATGCTGCTCGTGCTGCTGGCGGCCGAAACCCTGCTCTTTGCCCCGGCCGGCACCGCCATCGGCGCCATCGCCTTCGTGCTGGCGCTGAAGCTGCTGCCGCTGGCGGCCTTCCTGCCCGGCCTGCGCGCGCGCCGCGTGCGTGCCGCGCTCTGGCTAGGCTTCCTGCTGATGCCCTACTTCGTGTGGAGCGTGCTTGCTGCGATGGCCCCGGGCAGCGAGGGCAGCCTCGCTGTCGTGCGCGCGCTGCTGATCAGCGCCACCTTCCTCGCCACCGTGTTCTACGCACGCTGGCAGGGCGAGTCCGCGACATCGGCCTGAATCGCCGCTGGCGTCATCTTCGTTCTTTACATGACATCCTGCGCCGATAGACTCGGGCAGGACTTTCATTTGCCCATTGCATGCAGGGGACCCGCATGAATCGCCACACCCTTACCGGGATTGCCCTCGCCGTCACGCTCGCCGGCTGCGGCGCCAACCTGGCACTGACCCCGCAGGAACTGGCGGCCGCCCAGCAGGGCGGCAACCTCGAAGCCACCTATGAACAGCTGGCGGCGCGACTGACCACCCAGAACCTGAACACGCCCAAGGGACTGCAGGCACAGCAGCAGCTCAACGAGATCGGTGCCCAGCTGGCCGGCCGCCTGGACCGCGAAATCCGCGCCGAAGTCAGCCAGCACAGCTCGGCCAGCGGTCTCGTGCCGCGCAACGTGCTGGATGCACAACTGAACAGGCTGCCGAAGATGGAGCGCTGGAACGCCGAACTGCACGGCAAGCTGGCACGCGACCTGAACGACCTCATGGGCAAGACCCAGGCGCGCATCACCACCCAGCAGAACCTGCTGGCCGGCCTCACCGAAACCGAGATGGGGCAACGCCTGATCGTGCTCGACGACCTCGCCAAGCTGACCGGTGACGACCGCTACAACCAGGAGCGCAGCGCCACGCTCGCCAACCTGCGCCAGAAGGCCGAAGCCGCCTTCAAGAGCGAGGAATACGGCACGGCAAAGCAGGCGCTGGCCGCACTGCAGCAGGCTGATCCTGGCGACAAGGCCCTGGGCAGCCAGATCCTGCAAGCCGACGCCCGCCTGTTCGAGAAAAAATTCTGGGACTCGCTGTCGGCTGGCAAGGTGGACGAAGCCTATACCCAGTTCATGAGCCTGGCGCAGACACCGGAATTCCCCGAGGTGCTGAAGCGGCTCAACCGCTCCACCACCGACATGGCCGAGTACTTCGAGGCCCAGGCCGGCAGCGCACTGGCGGCAGGCGACCTGGCCACCACGCACAAGCTGCTGGGCCAGGCCCAGGACATCCGCAGCCGCATCGGCAGCGCCCCGCAGCGTAGCGCCACGCGCGAAGCCTTCGTCAAGGCGCTGCATGACCGCCAGGTGGCCGCACTCAAGGCCGGCAAGAGCGGCACCGCCTATGCCTACCTGCGCCTGATCGAGCAGTACGACCCGGACTTCCCCGGCCTGCGCGGCCAGCTGCGCACGCTGCACGAACAGGTGCTGAGCAAGGCCACGAAGAAGGTCAGCACCGCCGCCTTCCATGACGCCGGCAGCAACAGCGACTTCGGCCGTGCCGTCGCCTCGCGCGTCACCCAGCACCTGTTCGAGAAGATTCCCGGCGACATCCGCCTGATCGAGCGCGACCAGTTCCAGGCCATCCTGCGCGAGAAGGAACTCGGCACCGCCGGTGGCACCGTCAACGCCAGCGACCTCGCCTCAGCCGACTACCTGATCCAGGGCACCATCCTCGAGTCGCGCGTGGACACCACCGAGAACCGCAGCAAGAAGACCATGCGCGTGGTCACCGACACCGTGAGCGGCGCCAACCCCGCGCACGAACAGTGGGCCGCCCTGCCCGAAGCGCAGCGCGGCAAGACCCCGGAGCCGCCGCGCACCCTCACCCAGGAAAAGCGCGAGGACGTCACCATCAACCTGCAGATCATGCGCAAGGTGGGCATCCTCTCCGCCTCCTTCCGCGTGGTCGAGGCCAGCACCGGCAAGGTCCTCGCCACCGACTCCGCCACTGCCAAGATCGAGCACACCGACGAAGGCAACGAGGGCATCGAGCTCGGCCAGTTCCGCATGCCGTTCAAGCTGGCCTCGCTGCCGGCCGACACCGAGATCCTGCAGCAGCTCACCGAGCAGATCTCCACCACCATCAGCGACAAGCTGGTGAAGGTGCTGCAGAACCCCGAGCAACGCTATCTGGAGCTGGCCACGCGCCATGCCGAGGAAAGCGATTACGCCACGGCCACCGAGAACGCTGCCTATGCGCTGGCGCTGACCACGCAGAAGCAGCAGGACAGCGCTGCCCTGCGCCGGCAACTGGCCGACTACACGGTGCGCCTGCCCTGAGGTGGTGCCCGCTGCTGAACAAAGCCGCCTCCGGGCGGCTTTTTCATGCGCGCACCGTGCCTGTCGTGCGCGCCGTACCATCCGCCGGTAACGAAAAATCGCACACGCTCGCGCCCCGCAATGGCTGATAACGCCATGCCGTGGCACGACCCGCCAGGCGCAAATATGCCCTGTCCATTGTCTGTCTGTCGGACACTGACTACCCCGCCATCTCCCGCCGCTTTCCAGAATCCCGCTCACAGGGACTCGCTACGAGCGTTGGACAAACCGCGCCAGAACACGGCCCGAATCGGTGCAGCAAACGCTCCGGTCACACCCTGTGTCGGGCGGCCGGCTTTCCGTATCGTGCCGACCACCTGAAAGATCCTGTTCACTTGTCTGACAAAAGAGACTGCCATGCGCGCACTGCTGTCCCTGCTCTGTCTCCTGCCTGCACTGGCCATGGCCGACGCCGCCGTCGAGCGCGGCACGGCGGTGGCGCGCGCTGCCGATGCCCGCCTGCATGGCTATGGCGATGCCGGCGTGGCGCTGGAGATGGTGCTGGTGAATGCCGGCGGCGCCACCGCCAGCCGCCATTTGCGCGTGCAGAGCCTGGAAGTGGACGGCGGCGAGCGCACGCTGATGGTGTTCGAGACGCCGCGCGACCTCGCCGGCACCGGCCTGCTCTCCTGGAACCGCGCCAGCGGCGACGACGAGCAGTGGCTCTATCTGCCGGCCGTGAAACGCGTGAAGCAAATCGGCGCCGGCAACAAGTCCGGTCCCTTCATGGGCTCGGAGTTCGCCTTTGAGGACATCGTCACCCCGTTCTGGCAGAAATTCAGTTATCGCCACCTGCGCGAGGAAGTGCGCGACGGTCTCGCCTGCGACGTCATCGAGCGCACGCCGCTGGATGCCCGCTCCGGCTATCGCCGCCAGCTGGTGTGGATTGATCGCGAGCAGCAGCTGATCCGCCGCATCGAGTACTACGACCGCCGCGACAAGCTGCTCAAGACCTACACCGCGAGCGCGTTCAGCGCGCATGGCGGCCGCCACTGGCGGCCGGCCGAGATGCTCATGGTCAACCACCAGACCGGCAAGCAGACCCGGCTGCGCTGGAGCGACTGGCGCTTCGGTCTCGGTCTCGCGCCCGAGGCCTTCACGCAAAACGCCCTGCAGCGGGTGAAGTGATGGCCGCACGACCTTGCGAGGCCCGTTGTCCTGCGCTTGCCGGCGCCGTGCTGGGGCTGGTGCTGGCCACGCCCGTGGCGGCGCTGGAATGGCGCGGTGAACTCGCCACGGAAGGGTTTGCCTTTGCCGGACAAGGTGCCGAAGGCCAGGCACGGACCAATGCCGCACTCACGCTCGGCGGCGAGCTCTGGCAGGACATCGGCAGCCGGCAGCGCCTGAGCGCAAGCCCGCTGCTGCGCATCGACCAGCGCGACAGCCGCCGCCACCGCCTCGACCTGCGCGAGGCCTTCTGGTCGCTGCAGGACGGCAGCACGCAGTGGCAGGCCGGCCTGCGCCAGGTGTTCTGGGGCGTGACCGAGGGCCTGCACCTGGTCGACATCGTCAACCAGACCGACCAGGCCGGCGCCCTCGACGGCGAACAGAAGCTCGGCCAGCCGCTGCTCGGCCTGCTGCATGAGCAGGGCGCGCACAGCATCGAGGCCTACCTGCTGCCGGGTGCGCGCGAGCGCCGTTTTGCCGGCAAGAACGGCCGCCTGCGCCTGCCGCTGGTGGTCGACCACGACGCCGCCACCTACGCATCGGCACGCGACAACCGCCGCCTCGATGCCGCCACCCGCTGGCAGTACAACCCCGGTGCGCTGCGCCTCGGCCTCTCGGCCTTCAGCGGCACCGCGCGCGAACCCGAACTGCGTCCCGACATCGACATGAGCCGGGTGGTGTTTGCCGGCGGCGTGCCGGTGGCCTTCGCGCCCGGCTACACGCCGCGCCTCGTGCCGCACTACCCGCTGCTGCGCCAGCTTGGCCTCGATGCGCAATACACGCAGGGCGACCTGCTGTGGAAGCTGGAAGCCGTGCAGCGCAACGGCGGTGCCGAAAACCACCAGGCCGCGGCCGCCGGCCTCGAATACACGCAGGTGGGTGTGGCCAGCAGCCGCGCCGACCTCGGCTGGCTGCTCGAATACCTGCACGACAGCCGCGACGCGCGCGCCAGCACCCCGTTCGAACACGACCTGCTGCTCGGCTGGCGACTCGCCTTCAACAACGACGGCAGCAGCGAGCTCCTGGCCAGCGTCATCGTCGACCTGCACACGCAGGAGCGCCTGCTCAGCCTCGAAGGCCGGCACCGCCTGCGCGACGACCTGCGGCTCGGGCTGGAGCTGCGCCTGATCGGCCACACGCCGCCGCCGCAAACCGCTTTTGATTTCGTGTTCGCCAATGACGGCGCACACAAGCTGCGCCCGCTCGCCGCCGACGACTACCTGCGCCTCGAGCTCAGCTGGTTTTTCTGAACCGGACGGCAAGGCAGCACGCAGACACCACGCATCCACCACGAGGACAGGCCATGCGCTTCCCCGAACAACTGAAACAACAGCGCGACCTGCTGATCGCCGCCCTCGCCACGCTGATCGTCATGCATCCGCGGCGTGCGCTGGCGGCGGCCCTGCTGTTGCTGCTCGCCTGCCTCGGCGGCGCCGGCGGCTACACCTACTCGCTGGACCATCGCGTGTTCTTCAGCAGCGACAATCCGCAGCTGCTGGCCTATGAAAAGCTGCACGAAGACTATGCGCGCACCGACACCATCCTGATCGCGCTCGCGCCGGCCGACGGCAACGTGTTCAGCCCCGGCTTCGTCACGCTGCTGCGCGAGCTCACCGAGAAGAGCTGGCAGATTCCCCATGCCCAGCGCGTGGAATCGCTGAGCAACTTCCAGCATGTCGATGTCGATGGCGACAGCATCAGCACGCGCGACCTGCTGGACGCCGAGGCCGCCGGCAACCCGGCCGCCCTCGCGGCCGCGCGCGACATCGCGCTCGGCGAGCCGTTTCTGGTCAATGCACTGGTGAATGCCGAAGGCTCGGTGGCCGGCGTGCGCGTGACGCTGAACATGCCGGGCGTGGACCAGATCAAGGAAGTGCCGGAAGTGGTCGGTGCCGTGCGTGCACTGGCCGACGAGGTCCGCCGCCAGGCGCCGGGCACCGGCGTGCACCTGGCCGGCCAGACCATTGCCAACCAGGCCTTCCCGGAAGCCTCGCAGGCCGACTTCGTGCGCGTCTGGCCCTGGTTCTCGCTGACCATGATGGTGTTGCTGGCGGTGCTGTTCCGCAGCGTGAAAGCGATGCTGGTGACTTTCTTCACCTGCCAGCTCGCGGTGCTGGGCGGCGCCGGCTTCATCGGTTATTTCCAGCCCGTCATCAACGACTCGGTGATCGTGGCGCCGATCATGATCCTCGCCATGGCCTTCGCCGACGGCGTGCATCTGGTGGTGAACTGGATACAGGGCCTGCACGCAGGCCAGGACCGCCGCGCCGCCATGGCCGCCAGCCTGCGCGCCAACATGGGTGCGATGACGCTGACCACGCTGCTCACCGCCGTCGGCTTCCTGACACTGCATTTCAACGACTCGCCGCCGTTCCGGGTGATGGGCTATATCGTCGCCGCCGGCGTCGTGCTGGCGCTGGTGTTCACCTTCCTGATCACGGCGCCGCTCTTGGTCCTGCTGCCCGGCAAGCCGCCGGCACGCATCCTCGCGCTGATGCAGCCCGAGTCGCGGCAGATGGACGTGCTCTCGGGCTTTGTCATCCGTCACCGGCATGCCCTGCTCGCCGCCATGCTGGTGCTGGCCGGCGGCCTTGTCGCGCTGGTACCGCGCAATGTCGTCAACGACGACATCGTGAAGTACTACACCGAGGACACCACCTTCCGCCAGGACATGGAGTTCGTGAACGCGCGCCTCACCGGCACCAGCGAGATCAATTACTCGCTGCCGGCCGCCGCGGCCGACGGCATTGTCGATCCGGCCTACCTGCGCCAGCTCGATGCCTATGCCGAATGGCTGAAGACGCAGCCCGACGTCACCCAGGTGAACTCGCTGGCCGACATCATCAAGCGCGTGAACCAGGTCATGCACGGCAATGACCCGGCCTACTACCGCATTCCGGACAGCCGCGAGGAAATCGCGCAATACCTGCTGCAGTACGAGCTGTCGCTGCCCTATGGCATGGATCTCGGCTACCTGCTGCGCTTCGACCGCTCGGCCTCGCGCCTGCGCGTGGCGGTGGGCACGTCCAGCGGCCAGCGCCTGATCGCGCTGGATGCCAACGCCCGGGCCTGGCAGCAGGACCACCTGCCGGCCGACATGCAGGCACCGGGCGCCTCGCTGTCGCTGATGTTTGCGCATATCGGCGAGCGCTCCATCACCGGAATGTTCGGCGGCATGCTGGGCTCGCTGGTGGCCGCCTCGCTGCTGGTCATCCTGTTTGCCGGCGCGCTGCGCCTCGGCCTCATCACCTTTGTCGGCAACCTGGTGCCCATCGGCATGGCCTTCGGTGTCTGGTCGCTGCTCAACGGCAACATCGATCTCGGCCTCACGCTGGTGCTCGGCATTTCCTTCAGCGTGGTCATCGACGACACGATCTATTTCATCAGCAAGTACGAAAAGCTGCGCCGCGCCGGCCACGACCCGGAGCAGTCGGTGCGCCTGGCCTTCCGCCAGGTGGGCTTCGCGCTGATCACCACCTCGGTGGTCCTGGCCGCCGGCTTTGCCTGGCTGGCCAACTCCGCCATCCAGATCACCGTGAACACGGCCGTGATGACCACGATGACCATCGGCTTCGCCCTGCTCTGCGACCTCGTGCTGCTGCCCGTGCTCTACCTGCTGCTGGACCGCCGGCAGATGCCGGTGGCCGCCCGCACGGCCGCCGACGCAGGCCCGGCGGTCAGCGCCGACACCTGATGTCGCTCCCGGACGGAGCGACCGCTGCTGGCCCCCACGGGTCAGCG
>DAIRDY010000053.1:0-1594 GCA_036795935.1 Moraxellaceae bacterium
TTTTCCATCTGCGCCATTGCCAGCGAGAGGTTGAGCGAGGTCGTGGTCTTGCCTTCGCCGGGCACGCTGGAGGTCACCACCACCACCTGGTGCGGCGTGTCGAGACCGGACAGCACGACACCGGTACGCACCGTGCGCATGGCCTCGGCAAAGCCCTGCTGCCCGTCTTCGAGGAACAGGGGCTGCGCGTAATCGGATTTCTTGCTGCCCTTGGCAATCGGCAACAGGCCCAGCATCGGCACGCCAAGACGCGCCTCGACGTCTTCGGCACCCTTGAAAGTGCTGTCGAGATAGTCCAGCAGGAAGGCCAGCAGCACGCCGAACATCAGGCTGAGCACCAGCGCCAGCGCCATGGTCAGCCCCTTGTTGGGCTTCACCGGAATGGTCGACACCACCGCCGGGTCCACCACGCGGGCATTTGCTGTCTCCAGCTCGCGCGTCTGGTTCGCTTCCTTGATACGGGTGAAGAAGGTGTCGTAAAGGTTGCGGTTGGTTTCCACCTCGCGCATCAGCTCCTGCAGGCGGAACTCCTTGCGCGCCACGCTGATGGCCACGCTGCGCGCCTGCTTGAGCGCGGTCTCGGCCTCTTTCAGCTCAAGCTCGGCCTGCATGAAGGCAGGATGTTTGGGACCGTAACGCTTGCTGATTTCCGCCAGCTTGAACTGTGCCTGGATCTGGCGCGTGGTCAGCTCCTGCAGCTGCTTGGCGCTGAGGGCCATGATGCCTTCGGCATTGCCGGTCTCGACCAGGTCATTCTGCTCGCGGTAAGCCTGCAGTTTCTGCTCGGCCGCATCCACACTCTGCTTCAGCGCACCAAGCCGTTCGGTCAGCCAGGAGGCCGCCTGCTCGGTCATGGCGACACGCGCCTCAAGCTGGCTGTCGATATAGGCACGCGCCATGGCATTCGCCACGCGCGCCGACAGCTTGGGGTCGTAGGCGTCAAAGCTGATCTTGACCAGCTGGGTGTTGCGTACGGGCGCCACCGTCAGCTGCGCCATGAAGCGGTCCACCACCCGGCCAAACAGCTCCTCTTCGCTTGGCAAGGGGTTGTCGGCATGGCCCTGCGGCAACCAGCTGCGCCAATCGATGCCAGAGCGCTCGCCGTCGGCATCCTCCGGCTCCAGCATGAAGTCCGGATGCTCGTCCAGCTTGAGCTGGCGTACGACACGCGTGGCCAGCTCGCGCGACTTCAGGATCTCGAACTGCGTCTGCAGGTACTCCTTGTTGCCGCCATCAAGGCCGTAAACCTCCTCGATGGTCACCACCTTGGCCTGGCGCTGCTCGATCATCAGCGTGGCCGTGGCGCGATACACCGGGCGCAGCGAAAACACGACCAGCGTCGCCAGCACGGTAATGGCAATGGCCAGGCCGGCAATGCCCCACTTGTAGCGCATGACCACGCGCCAGTACTGGCGCAGGTCGATCTCGGCCTCCTGCTCGGGGGCCTGGCCCGCCGCCGGAAGTGCGAACTTGTCCATGGAGGCAAACCTCAGAAGAAGCTTTGTTCGATGGTCAGGATGTCGCCCGGGCGCAGGACCGTGTCCAGCGTCACCTGACGGGCCCTGCCGAAAGGATCATCCTCGTGGATGACGAA
>DAIRDY010000053.1:1694-11904 GCA_036795935.1 Moraxellaceae bacterium
TGTCCAGCGTCACCTGACGGGCCCTGCCGAAAGGATCATCCTCGTGGATGACGAAGATCTTGGTGTTGGAGGCACGGGGTGTGAAGCCGCCGGCCAGCGAGATCGCCTTGCGCACGGTCAGGCCCGGCTGGTAGGGAAAGCCGCCCGGCTTGCTGACCTCGCCGTTCACGAAAAACTGGCGGTACTCGAGAATGGTGACATAGACCTGCGGGTTGACCAGATAGCCTGCACGCAGCTGCTCGGTCAGGTGCTCCTGCAGCATGCCGATGGTCATGCCCTGGGCACGGATCTCGCCCAGCAAGGGAAAGGAGAGCGTCCCGGCATCACTGAGACGGACCTCAAGGCTGAGCTCCTTCTCGTTGAACACGGTCACGCTGAGGCGGTCGCCGGGCCCAAGCTTGTAGTCGGAGGCCAGGGAAAAAGCCGGAGCCGGGGCCGCCACTTCGCTGTCCGCAAGCAGCGGCAGTGACGGCGCACTGCTTGCGGCCGGTGGCGCACCGAACAGGCGCGACCACCAGCCAGGCTCGGCCTGTGCCGCGGCGGATGAAATCAGACAACAACAAACCAGCAGCCACCGCGACGCACTACGCATGAAGCATCACCCGGCCGATCAGAGGCTGATCAGCGCATTCAGCGAGTAGACATCGCGGTCGTATTCGAATCCGGTCGCCGTCGAGTCGCGGCTGCGCAGGCTAATACCGGCCCCCAGCACCAGCCAGCGGCGCATCTGGTAATTCAGGCTGGCGGCGATCGTCGTCAGCTCGTCTTCTCGCTTCACGTTGTCGACACGGTCGTGATCGTCGGTGCTCATGCCATAGGAGATGCGGCTTTCCAGACGCTCGCTCCAGTCATGCTCCCAGCCCAGCGTGTAGTTGGTATTTTCGATGGCGCGCGTCGGCAGCGTGCCGTCGTTGGTGCGCTGGCCGCCATCGAAGGTGAAGCGGCTGTGCTCGCGCGGCGACCAGACAACACCTGCCGTCCACGTGAACTTGGAAAGGTCGTTACCGGACTCGAGCTCACGATTGCTGTTACCCAGACGCACCTTGCCGGTGGTCTTGCCGGTGGCTTCCCAAGCCAGACCGACCAGGAAACGGGTTTCGGTGTAGTCAGATACCGCCGCCGTGGAGGCGTTGTCGTACTTGCCCTGCTCGCGTTCGATGTCGAACAGCATCTTGGTCTTGGGCATCAGGCGCAGGCTGAGGCCAAGCTCCATGTTCAGCGTGTCGAGGTCACGGGCAGCCGCACGATCATCAAGGTCGTAACGCTTCTGCGCCAGGCCGAGACCAAAGCGGATCTGGCCGACGGCTTCCTCGGCGCCATAGCCAACCCCTCCGCCCAGCGCCATGCGCGTGTACTGGTCCGGCTCGCTCATCGCGAGAATGAAGGGCAGGCCCTTGCCTTCGCTGAAGCCCGTGCCACGGTCGTCGTGCAGGATGGCGTAGCCGCCGCTGACATCGAAGCGGAAGCGGCTGGTCGGCTCGAAATGCGCCGCCACGTCCAGCTTGTGGTCGATGAAGTTGTCGTTGCTGTCTTCGCTGTACAGGCCGGCGGCAAGGCCGTACTGCACGGAATAGTGGTTGTCGCGGTCCTGGGCCACGAGACGCAGGGTTGGCGCCACGGTCACCACGAGCGAGTCGACCTCCTGCCCGGACGGCAGGCTGTAGATGTTGCTGTCCTGGCGCATGCCGACTTCAAGGCTGGGCACAAACAGGAAGGGTTCCAGATCGACGCCCTGCGGATCCAGTGCCACCCGGGCCTGTGCGGCCAGCGACGCCATGCCGACGGCCACGGCGATGGATGACAGTGCAAGCTTTTTCATGGTGATTTCCATCTCTTTCCTCGATCTGATGCCCCACAGCGCCACTGCCAGAGGGCAGACCGCACCGCAACAGCGTTTGCTGCACACAAAACGGCCCGCATCCTAACATCGCCGACTGGTGGCGTCACCCCGCAAACAGGCCCCCTGACAGGACAGATACGGACTGGCCGGCTATACTGCGCGCCCTTCGTGACACCCTTCTTACTTCTTCAACTCCGCCTGCGGCCTGTTCGGGGCAGGCCGACTGACGCGAGACCCCGCCATGAGCAGTGATTCCATCGTCATCATCAACGGCGCCCGCACCCCCATGGGCGGCTTCCAGGGCGCACTGAGCCCCGCCACCGCACCGGAGCTGGGCGCCGTCGCCATTCGCGAGGCCGTGGCACGCGCCGGGCTCGCCCCGGCCGACATCCAGGAAGTCATCATGGGCTGCGTGCTGCCGGCCGGCCTGAAGCAGGGCCCGGCACGCCAGGCTGCCCTCGACGCCGGCCTGCCGGCAGCCACCGGCTGCACCACCATCAACAAGCTCTGCGGCTCCGGCATGAAAGCCACGATGCTGGCCCATGACCTGATCAAGGCCGGCAGCAACGACATCATGGTCGCCGGCGGCATGGAGTCGATGACCAACGCCCCCTATGTGCTCACCAAGGCCCGTGCCGGCCTCCGCATGGGGCATGGCGAGATCAAGGACCACATGTTCCTGGACGGCCTTGAGGACGCCAAAACCGGTCGCCTGATGGGCTCCTTCGCGCAGGAAACCGCCGACAAGAACGGCCTGACACGCGCCGACATGGATGCGTTTGCCATCGCGTCACTGGAGCGCGCCAAGGCCGCGATCGCCAATGGCTGGTTCAAAGCAGAAATCGTGCCGGTTCCGGTGCAGGGCCGCAAAGGCGAGGTCATCGTCGACACCGACGAGCAGCCGGGCAATGCCAGCAGCGAGAAGATCCCGCAGCTGAAAGCCGCGTTTGCCAAGGACGGCACCATCACTGCCGCCAATGCCAGCTCCATTTCCGATGGTGCCTCGGCCCTGGTGCTGGCGCGCGAAAGTGTGGCCACGGCACGCGGCCTTGCACCATTGGCGCGCATCGTGGCGCATGCCACGCAGTCGCAGCACCCGAGCGAGTTCACGCTGGCGCCGGTTGGCGCCATCCGCAACCTGTTCGCCAAGACCGGCTGGAGCACGGCCGATGTCGACCTCTGGGAAATCAACGAGGCCTTCGCCATGGTGACCATGCTGGCCATGCGCGAGCATGGCATCGCCCATGACAAGGTGAACATCTACGGCGGCGCCTGCGCCCTGGGCCACCCCATCGGCTCCACCGGCTCGCGCATCATCCTCACGCTGATCCATGCCCTGCGGCAGACCGGCGGCAAGCGCGGCGTGGCCGCCCTGTGCATCGGTGGTGGCGAGGCCACGGCAGTGGCCATCGAACTGCTCTGAGCCCTGTACGGACATGAAAGGGCCGCCTGCGGGCGGCTTTTTCATGTCCGGTCGACGGAAGTGACTGCCAAGTCCTGTTTTTCGCCCTCGCGGAATGCTTAAATCCGGCGCCGTGACCAATCAGCCACGAAACAGGTAACAAGGAGCCCCGATGAACGCGATTGCAGGTACGCCCCCCACCCCCTGGATGAAGGTCTATGCGGAGCTTGGCATCCGGGCCGACGCGCCGGCCGTGCCCGAGCATTCGCTGGCCGACTACATCGAAAGCCATGCCCGCGCCCACGGGAGCTGCACTGCCATCGAGTACCTGGGCGTCAGCATCAGCTATGCCGCGCTGGACCGCCTCGCCAACCAGCTGGCCAACGGCCTGGCCGGGCTGGGTGTCGGCAAGGGAGACGTCATCGGTGTACACCTGCCGAACACCCCGCAATACCTGATCACGCTGGTGGCCGCCGCCAAGCTCGGCGCCGCCCTCTCCGGCGTCTCGCCGCTGCTGACACCGGCTGAAGTCATCCACCAAGTCAATGATGCCGGCATCAAGGTGCTGGTCAGCCTGGACCAGCTCTACAACGCTGCCATCGTGCCCACGGCCGGCCAGGTGCCCGGCCTGCGCGCTGTGCTGGTCACCGGTCCGCTGGATTTCCTGCCCGGCTGGAAGCGCTGGCTCGCGTATACGCTGAAAAAGCTGCCGCGCGTGGATGTGCAGCCCATGAGCGGCGTGCAGACCGTGGACTTCCGGCAACTGCTGGAACAGGCACCGGTGACACGCGTCTACACACCTCTCGGCTACGACGACACCATCTACATCCAGTACACCGGCGGCACCACCGGCAAGCCCAAGGGTGCCGAGCTCACGCTGCGCTCGATGTTCTCGAACGCGCGCCAGGGCGAAGTCTTCGCGCCGTATACGCACGGCACGGATACGCTGGCCTCTGCGTTTCCCTATTTCCACATGGCCGGCCTGTCGCTGGCGCTGCTGGCCCTGCAGACGGCCTCGCGCCTGCTGGTGATTCCGGATCCGCGGAATGTCGAGCTGTTCTGCAAGCAGATGCAGAAATTCCCGCCGTCGGTGCTCGCCAACGTGCCGACGCTGTACCAGATGCTGATGGAGTCGCCGGAATTCCGGCGCATCGATTTCTCGCGGCTGCGCATGGCGCTCTCGGGCGCCGCGCCCTTCCCCTCCGAACTCATCCACCAGCTGGAGGGCATCATCGGCCAGGGCAAGCTCTGCGAGGTCTACGGCATGACCGAAGCCAGCCCGATGCTGACCATGAATCCGCCGGGCCGTGCCAAGGTCGGCACCGTCGGCATCCCGATTCCCGGCACCGACATCCGCATCGTCGATGCCGAAACCGGCGACCGTGAAATGCCGCCCGGCGAGCCCGGCGAAATCATCGCGCGCGGCCCGCAGATCATGAAGGGCTATCTCAACCTGCCGGAGGCCAGCGCCAAGACGCTGCGCGAATTTGACGGCCATGTCTGGCTGTACACCGGTGACGTGGCAAAGATGGACGACGAGGGCTACCTCACGATCTGCGACCGCAGCAAGGACATGCTGATTGTCGGTGGCTACAAGGTGTTCTCGGTGGAAGTCGAGGGCAAGCTGGCCGAACTCGACTGCATCGAGCTCAGCGCCGTCATCGGCCAGCCTGACGAGAAGCGCCCCGGCAATGACATCGTGAACCTCTTCGTGCAGCTGAAGCCCGACGCGCGCCAGCGCGACCAGGAACAGCTGCGTGCCGAGATCCTCGCTTTCTGCCGTGACAACATGGCGGCCTACAAGGTGCCCAAGCACATCCACTTTCTGGAGGCGCTGCCGCTGACTCCGGTCGGCAAGCTGGACAAGAAAGCCCTGCGCCGCTGATGACCGCAGGCAACGGAAAAAAGGCCGGCATTGCCGGCCTTTTTCTTGTGACCGGCCGCGCGATGCGCAACAGCTTGTTGCATTTTGCCGTCACGCTGACGCAGGCTGGACACCGCCATCACTGGTGACGGCGGCACCGGCAGCTATAGAATGGCCGGCCAGTCACAAATGCATCCGACGGCAAGTCACTCGCCGCCACAGAGGAGAAAAACGTGTCCCGACTGCCCGTCGTAGTGGGTTTTGGCGGCATCAATGCAGCCGGACGCTCGTCTTTCCATCACGCCTATCACCGTCTTGTGCTGGATGCCCTGCCCACTGCCCTGCAGACACGCACGCTGGACGACATCGCCATGCTGATGGGGCTGGACCCGCAGGGCGATGCCGCGGCCCGCCATCATGCCGCGCTCGCCCATACGCTGGTGCGCCGCATCGAGCCTGCGTATTTCGATGTCACGGCCATGCCGCAGCACCAGCGCATCCATTTCGACGGCAGCGGCCTGCGCTTCCGCCTGCGCCGTCGCGACCTGCCGCACACGCTGCCAGCGCACTGGCAAGTGCAGGAAGCCGGCAGCGACGTCGAGATCACGCTCACCGGCGCACAGGAATGGTTGCTGCCGGATGCGCGTCCCTTTGCGGTGACCAGCGCCGGCCAATTGCCGAGCGGCTTCGATGCCAGCCGCCACTACGCCGCACGCCAGCACCCGCGCGCCCTGCAGCTGGCCGTGTTTGCGGCGAGCGATGCACTGCACTCGGTGGGCATGGACTGGGAAGACATTCGCCGCCATGTGGCCCCGGACCGCGTGGCGGTCTATGCCTCGAGCGCACACGGCCAGGTTGACGACAACGGCGCCGGCGGCATGCTGAAGGCGCCCTGGCAGGGCCGGCGCACCAGTGCCAAGCAATGCCCGCTCGGGTTTGCGGAAATGCCGGCCGACTTCATCAACGCCTATGTGCTCGGCAGCACCGGCCCCACGGCCGGCATCCTCGGCGCCTGCGCCACGTTTCTTTACAACATGGAGCGTGCGGTCACCGACATTCGTGACGGTCGTGTCGATTTCGCGCTGGTCGGCGCCACCGAGGCGCCCATCCTGCCGGAAGTGATGGAAGGCTATCGCGCCATGGGGGCGCTCGGCGAAGACAGCGCGCTGCTCGCACTCGACCGCGACAAGGGCCTGACCGCCGTCGACAACCGCCGCGCCACCCGCCCCTTCGGCTACAACGCCGGCTTCACCATCGCCGAATCGGCACAGTTCGTGGTGCTCACCAGCGATGCGCTGGCACTGCAGCTCGGGCTGCCCATCCATGCCAGCGTGCCCGGCATCTTCGTGCATGCCGACGGCTACAAGAAATCGATTTCCGCGCCCGGCATCGGCAACTACCTGACGCTGGCCAAGGCCGCCGGCCTCGCCCGGCAGTTGTTGGGCGAAGCGGCACTGCGCACGCAAACCTATGTGCAGGCACATGGCACCGGCACCCCACAGAACCGTGTCACCGAGTCGCATGTCTTCGACAGTGTGGCGGAGGCCTTCGGCATCGAGCACTGGCTGGTGTCCTCGGTGAAGTGCTATGTCGGGCACTCGCTGGGCGCGGCGGCCGGTGACCAGTTCATGGCGGCACTCGGCCAGTGGTCGGCCGGCATCGTGCCCGGCATCTTCACGCTCGATGAGGTCGCCCATGATGTGCACCGTAAACATCTGCGCTTCTCGCAGCAGCATGTCGACACCGGCGGCGAAATGGCGGCCTGCTTCATCAACTCCAAGGGCTTTGGCGGCAACAATGCGAGCGCACTGCTGCTCGGCCCGGCGCAGACCCGGCAACTGCTGCAGCAGCGCCATGGCCAGGCCGCGCTGGCAGGCTGGCAGGCGGCCGCCGAGACCTGTGCGGAGCGCGCAGCCACCCACGATGCCCGCGCCCATGCAGGTGACTACCGGGTTCTTTACCGCTTCGGCGAGGGGGTGGTGGAGGGACACGATGTCCGCATCAGCGCCGGGGAACTGCGGCTGCTCGGTCACGATGGCAGCGTCAGCCTGGACTTCAGCGCGAGTTATTCCGCCTATCGGGAAAATGCCACCCCCGAAAAACCGTGACTGGTGTCACACTGTCCGTCATTTGAGCCCTGTGTTAGAAGAGGTCCGGTCACTGACACAGGAAAAGAAGAATGTCCCGGCATGTTGTCACCCCCTGGATTCTCGGCGCGCTGCTGCTGACCAGCCCCCTCCTCGTCATGTCGCCGGCCGCGCAGGCCAACACGGCCAATGTGCAGCAGCAGGCGCTGCAGACGCTGCAGGAGCTGGAAACAGTCAGCTATCGTGCCGCCACCTCGTTCTACCTCTACAACGTGCTGAACCGGGATCCGCAACACTTCCGCAAGATGCAGAACCAGTTACAGGCCGGTGATGCGCTGATCCCGCAGGTCGGCAATGCCGCACTCGTCAGCAAGTGGGCGGCACTGAAGCGCACCTGCACCAGCGCCCGCTTCACCGCCGAAGGCGTGGCCGACAATGACAGCGTGAATGCCGTGGATGGCGCACTGAACGCCCTGGTTGGCGACATCCGTGCGCTGATGGCCGAGCAGCGCACGGCCGGCCAGCTGGGGTCAGACAAGATGGCCGACATGATCTATGAGCAGTACGTGCTGATGCAGGTGATGACGGCGGCCTATCTGCGCATTTCCGCCGACTACTTTGGCGGCGCCATCGTGGCCAGCCAGGGCCCGCAGGTGGAGATCGACAAGCTGGCCGACAAGTTCAGCGAACAACTCACGCAGCTGAACCGGCATTATGCCAAGAACCCAAAAGTGACGCCGCTGTTGCGTGATGTCACCACGAAGTGGGTTTTCATCCGCAATTCGTTCAAGAACTTCAACGAAAACAACGTGCCCTTCGTGGTCGGCCGCTACAACGAACAGATCACCGAAAAGCTGCTGCAGGCGCATGCCGCCGCGCGCTGACACCTGAGCAGCTGTCCCGGGCCGGCCATGCCGGCCTTATTTTTTGCTGCGCCGCGCCGCGGCCGCGGGCTTGCGCGGCGCAGTGGCTACCGCCTGCTGCCACCATGCGGCGCCGGCATGACGCCAGCCCAGCCAGGCCAGCACCGGTGGCAGCAACAGCGCCAGTGCGTTCCAGAAGCCCGCCAGCTGCTCCCGGGTCCAGCCCACCGACAGCACCGAGGACTCGATGCGCCACTGCAGCGCGGCAAGCAACAGCAACAGGCCGACACCCAGAGCCAACAGAAAATACACCGCACGCTGGCCGGCAGTCGCTGCCGGAAAAAGCCGACGCAACACGCCCGACGCTACCTCGGCCCAGATGCACAGCAGCAACACGACAGCAAACACGATGGCACTCATAAAGGGCTCCACAGGAAAGTGATTCAATCGGCAGGCCAAGCCGGCAACACGGCCTCAAGACGCAGTGCCGCGCGGCTTTCGGCCCAGGCACTGGCCGCCACTGCAGCCACTGGCAAGCCGCGCAACTCTGCCAGCACCGGCAACACCGCCGGCAACCATGCCGGTGAATTGCGCGTACGCCCGGGGCCAGGCGCACGATGCGCCTGAGCAATCATGTCCGGGGCATCGGTTTCCAGCACCAATGCCGCGAGCGGGACCTGGCGCACCACCTCGCGCAGCCGCCGGGCCTGCTCGTAGGTGACCGCGCCACCGATGCCGAGCCGGAAACCGAGGCGCAGGTACTCGCGCGCCTCCTCCAGGCTCCCCGACCACGCATGAACAATGCCGCCCCCGGCAAAACGCAGCTCGCGCAGGATGCGGATGACGTCAGCATGTGCCTTGCGTACATGCAGGATGACCGGCTTGTGATGGCGCGCGGCCAGGGCCAGCTGGGCCCGGAAGAAGTGCTGCTGCTTCGCCTTCAGGTCAGCGGCTTTCAGCTCGGGCAGGTAATAGTCGAGACCGATCTCGCCAACAGCCACACTACCGGGCTCCTCTTGCAGCCATTGCTCCAGCGCCGCGAGATGCGCCTCTTCATGCTCGGCGATGTAGCAGGGATGCAGGCCGGGCGCCGGCAACAGCAGCGGGGTGGAGATCTCGCGGCAGACACGCCGCAATACCGGCCACTCGCGTGCGGCATAGCCCGGGATGACGATGGCCCGCACACCGGCTGCGGCGGCCGCCGCAGCCACCTGCGCACGGTCGGCATCAAAGTCGGTGACATCAAAATGGCAGTGGGTATCGATCAGCGGCAGCGTGTCCATTGGCACACCTTAGCGCCGGCCATCCGGACGGGCAACGCCGGCCGCCTGGGAAAGCCGGATCACGCGGCAGTCACTGGCATGCGCCTGACTCAGCATGTACCACTTCCGGAGATGCACCGGAGTCGCGCGCTGAAAATTCCGGAACTGACTTTCCGGCAGGCGGTCCGAACACTCAGTGCTCGCGCGTCTCGCGGAAACGGATGTCCGGATAGCGCTCCTGCATCAGCTGCAGGTTGACGCGGCTGGGCGCGAGATAGGTCAGGTGCCCGCCGCCATCCAGCGACAGCTGGTCATGCGCCTTCTTCTTGAACTCGTTGAACTTCTTCTCGTCGTCGCAGGACACCCAGCGCACCGTGGCCACGTTCACCGGCTCGTAGACGCACTCGACCTTGTATTCCTCCTGCAGGCGGAAGGCGACGACATCGAACTGCAGCACGCCGACCGCGCCCAGAATCAGGTCGTTGTTGATCTGCGGCATGAACACCTGTGTCGCGCCCTCCTCCGACAGCTCCTTAAGGCCCTTCTGCAACTGCTTGCTCTTGAGCGGATCGCGCAGGCGCACGCGGCGGAACAGCTCGGGCGCGAAGTGCGGAATGCCGAGGAAGTGCAGCTCCTCGCCCTCGGTAAAGGTGTCACCGATCTGGATGGTGCCGTGGTTGTGCAGGCCGATGATGTCGCCGGACCAGGCCTCCTCCAGATGCGCGCGCTCGCCCGCCAGGAAAGTCAGCGCATCGGCAATGCGCACTTCCTTGCCCAGGCGCACATGCTTCATCTTCAGGCCCTTCTCGTACTTGCCGGAGCAGATGCGCAGGAAGGCGATGCGGTCGCGGTGCTTGGGGTCCATGTTCGCCTGGATCTTGAACACGAAGCC
>DAIRDY010000054.1:0-2181 GCA_036795935.1 Moraxellaceae bacterium
ACGGTGGTGTGAGGGGAGAGGCAGGCTGGTGTGGCTGGGCGGATGGTGATGGCGGAGAGGGTGGGGTGATGCGGATGGTGCGGGGAGTGGTGTTCTGGCTTTGCTGTCTGCCGCTTTGGGCGCAGGCGGAGGCGCCGGGGTTTGCCGAGGTGAAGGCGGGCTATCGCTCGTCGTATGCGGAGCTGCTGGATCGCAACGGCGAGTTCCTGCATGCGCGGCGCGTCGACCTGAGCTCGCATCGCACGGCCTGGGTGGCGCTGGCCGACATTTCGCCGGCCCTGCAGGAGGCGGTGGTGTTTGCCGAGGACCGCGAGTTCTGGGAGCACGCGGGCGTTGACTGGAGCGCAACGGCCGTGGCGGCGATGAAGT
The DNA here is from genome assembly GCA_036795935.1 of Moraxellaceae bacterium. GTDB lineage: Bacteria > Pseudomonadota > Gammaproteobacteria > Pseudomonadales > Moraxellaceae > UBA2031. The sequence goes on from DAIRDY010000054.1 coordinate 370, forward strand.
TCGTCACCGGCGACCGTTCGCGCGGCGCGTCCACCATCACCATGCAGCTGGCCGGTCTCGTGAACGACGAGCTGGCCTGGCGCCGTGGTGGCCGCACGCTCGGGCAGAAGTGGAACCAGATGCAGGCGGCGCGCGCCATCGAAAAGCACTGGCGCAAGCCGGACATTCTCGAGGCCTATCTCAATCTCGTGAGTTTCCGTGGCGACCTGCAGGGTGTGGGCGCGGCGAGCGCGGCGCTGTTCGGCAAGGCGCCGGCCGGCCTCACGCGCGACGAGGCGCTGCTGATGGCGTCGCTCTTGCCGTCACCACAGGCCACGCCCGGTCGCGTGGCCACCCGTGCCTGCGTGCTGATCAATGCCGGGTTCATGGACGCCGACTGCGCGCGCGTTAAGGACCTCGCGATGACGGTGCTGGCGCGGCGCAATGGCCCCTATGCCGAACGCCCGGCGCTGGAGGCGCTGGCTGCGCGCCTGTTGACCGAGCCGGCACAGCAGTTGCGCAGCACGCTGGATGCGCGCCTGCAGAAGAAAGCCGAGGAATTGCTGGCGGCACAACTGGCCGAATTGCGCGGTCGTGCCGTGCAGGGCGGCGCCGTGCTGGTGCAGGACAATGCCACGGGTGCGGTGCTGGCCTATGTCGCGAATGCGGGCCTGATCGAGAGCACGCGCCTGGTCGATGCCGTGCAGGCGCCGCGCCAGGCCGGCTCCACGCTCAAGCCCTTCCTCTACCAGCTGGCCTTCGAACGCCAGTACCTGACGGCGGCCTCGGTGCTGGAAGACACGCCGGTGAGTTTCCCGACGCCGACCGGCCTGTATGTGCCGCAGAACTATGAAAAAGACTTCAAGGGCCCGGTGACGGCGCGCACCGCGCTGGCCTCGTCGCTGAACGTGCCGGCGGTACGCGTGCTGGCGCTGGTCGGTGTCGAGAATGCGTGGATGCGCCTGCGCGAACTTGGCCTTGCGCTGCCCGAGGCGCCGGATTTCTACGGCCATGCGCTGGCGCTGGGCGGTGCCGATGTCACGCTGTGGTCGCTGACCAATGCCTACCGCACGCTGGCGCGCGGCGGCAGCCATGCGGCGCCGCAGCTGCGCGCCGATGACGGCGTGCCGGCCACGCAGCGCGTGCTTGAGGCGGGCGCGGCCTTCATCACCGCCGACATCCTGGCCGACCGCAGTGCGCGCGCACTCACCTTCGGCCTGGAAAATCCGCTGGCCACGCCGTTCTGGAGCGCGGTGAAAACCGGCACCAGCAAGGACATGCGCGACAACTGGGCGGTGGGCTTTTCCGCGCGCCACACCGTCGGGGTCTGGGTAGGCAATTTCGACGGCAGCCCGATGCGTGACGTGTCCGGCATCAGCGGTGCGGCACCCCTGTGGGCCGCCGTCATGCGCGAGCTGGAAGCCGGTCGCGTGCAGCCGGGCGGCAGCCAGCCGCCGGCGCCGCTCAACCTGCTGCGCCAGCGCGTGAGCTTTGACGGCATCAGCGAGCCTGCCCGCGAAGAATGGTTCCTGCGCGGCACCGAGCTCGAACGCCTGCGCTACACGCCCGAGGTCGTGGTGCGCATCGTCTATCCTGCCAACGAAACGCTGATCGCCATCGACCCCGACATTCCGCTGACCAGGCAGAAAGTGCGCTTCCGCGCCGAAACGCCGGAAAAGGGCCTTGAGTGGTGGCTCGACGGCCAGCGCCTCGGCCCCGCGCGCGACCACGACTGGACGCCGCTGCCCGGCAGCCACCGCCTCGTGCTGAAGGACGCCCGCGGCCACGAGCGCGACGCCGTTGTCTTCACCGTCCGCGGCCGCCAGCAGTGAC
>DAIRDY010000054.1:2281-11807 GCA_036795935.1 Moraxellaceae bacterium
CATGAAAATCACGGTTGAAACACTGGTCAACGCCGACCTCGCCACCGTCTGGTCCGCCTGGACCACGCCCGAGGACATCATGCAGTGGAACAACGCCTCGCCCGACTGGCATACCCCGGCCGCGCGCCTCGACCTGCGCACGGGCGGCCGTTTCTGCTCGCGCATGGAGGCCCGCGACGGCAGCATGGGTTTTGATTTCGAGGGCACCTTCACCGCCGTCGTGCCGCAGCAGCGCATCGCCTACCGCATGGATGACGACCGCGAGGTGACCGTGCTGTTTGCCGAGGAAGCCGGGGGCGTGCGCGTCACCGAGACCTTCGACGCCGAGTCGGAAAATCCGGCCGACATGCAGCGCGCCGGCTGGCAGGCCATCCTCGACAACTTCTCCCGCCATGCCGAGGCCCGCGCCCGCGGCTGAAGCGCCCCCGGCGGCGGCTGTCCGCTCGCCGCCGGGGCCGGCTTTCCGCTACCCTCGCAGGCCTGCAACCCCTCCCGACCCCGCTGTACCGACCCGAGGCTGACATGGGCAAGAAACGCACTTACGACGTGGTGGTCTTCGGCGCCACCGGCTTTACCGGCGGCCTGGTGGCCGACTACCTGGCACAGGTCTCGGTGACCGAGAAATTCAGCTGGGCGCTGGCCGGGCGCAATCCGGACAAGCTGGCCGCCGTGCGCGACCGCGTGGCGGCGGTGCAGGGCGCCGCAGTGCCGGAGCTGATCCGCGCCGACAGCCATGCGCCGGCCACGATGACGGCGATGGCGGCCGCCGCGACTTGCGTCATCACCACCGTCGGCCCCTATGTGAAATACGGCGAGCCGGTGCTGCGCGCCTGCGCCGAGGCCGGCACGCACTATGTCGACCTCACCGGCGAGCCGCAGTTCGTGCAGGCCATGCGCGAGAAATACGACACGCTGGCGCGCGCCACCGGTGCCCGCATCGTCAACAGCTGCGGCTTTGAAAGCATCCCGCCCGACATCACCGTGCTGTACGCGGTGAACCTGCTGCGCGCGCGCCTGGGCGATGCCGCCTTTGCCGATGCCGACGTGGTGGTGAAAGGCGGGGTCGAGGCCGGTGGCACCTTCTCCGGCGGCACCTGGCATTCGGCCATCGAGGCCATGGCCACGGCGCGCGACTGGATGCGCCGCCGGCCGCGGCATGCGCCGGACAATGTGCATGCGGTGAAAACCGCCATTTACAAGGACCGGCATTTCGACCGCTGGGCCTGCAACATGCCGACCATCGACCCGGAGGTGGTGCGCCACTCGGCGCGCGTGCGCGGCGACTACGGCCGCAGTTTTGCCTACGGCCATTTCCTGATGATGAAGAACCCGCTGGCGCTCGCCGGCCTGCTGGCCGGCATCGGCGGCATCTTCACGCTGGCGCAGTTCGCGCCCACGCGCGCGCTGCTGCTCAAGGTGCGCGACCCGGGCGAGGGTCCGGACCCGGCGCAGCGCGCGCGCGGCTGGTTCCACATGAACGTGGTGGCCGAAGGCGGCGGCGAGACCGTGGTCTGCCGCATGCAGGGCGGCGACCCGGGCTATGGCGACACCTCGAAGATGATGGCCGAGGCCGGGCTCTGCCTCGCGCTCGACGCCAACCTGCCGGAGGCCGCGGGCCTGATCACGCCGGCCTCGGCCATGGGCGAGGCGCTGATTCCGCGCCTCGAGCGCGCCGGCATCGTGCTCAGCGTGCGCGACTGATGCGCCTGCCACTCCTGCGTCCCGAGTGGCCGGCGCCGGCCGTCGTGCAGGCGGTGGTGACCACGCGCGCAGGCGGCGCGAGTCCCGCGCCCTGGGACAGCCTGAACCTGGGCACCCATGTCGGTGACGACCCGGCGCGCGTTGCCGAAAACCGCGCGCGCCTCGAGGCCGCGCTCATGGCCATCGCGCCCTGCGGCACGCCGCAGTGGCTGAACCAGGTGCACGGCACCGTCGTCGTCGAGGCCGAGCCGGAGGCGGCGCGCCGTGCCCACTTTGTGCCGGCGGCCGATGCCGTCACCACGACCGTGCCCGGCCTGCCCTGCGTGGTGATGACGGCGGATTGCCTGCCGGTGTTTTTCTGCGACCGCGCCGGCACGCGCGTGGCCGTGGCCCATGCCGGCTGGCGCGGGCTTTGCGACGGCGTGCTGGAGGCGACGGTGGCGCGCTTTGCCGAGCCTTCGGATGTGCTGGCCTGGCTGGGACCGGCCATCGGCCCGGCGGCCTTCGAGGTGGGGGAGGAAGTGCGTGCCGCCTTCCTCGCGCAGGATGCCGGTGTCGCCAGTGCCTTCCGGCCCAGTCTCAATGCCGGCCGCTGGCTGGCCGACATCTATGCGCTGGCGCGGGCCCGGCTGGCGGCGGTCGGCGTCACGGCAGTCAGTGGTGGCGGGCTCTGCACCGTGACCGACCGCGACCAGTTCTTTTCCTATCGCCGTGACGGCCAGACCGGGCGCATGGCCAGCGTGATCTGGCTCGCCCGCTGACCGACCTCCCTCTTTCGGGGGATGCCGCCCCAACGCCGGTGCCGGCTAGGCTTGCCGGAAAGTGGCCCTGCCATGCGCCGCTGTCACTGCTCAGGGAGTTTGCCCATGCCCCGCCTCTTGCCATTGCTGCTCTTGCTGCCGCAGGCCGTGCTGGCCGACATCATCGCCACCTATCGCACCGGCAACGAAGGCAACCTGAGCATCATCAGCTACAAGAATGACGGCATGATCCGCGAGGACACGGTGCTGGCCGCTTTTCCGAATGCCGTCAGCTACACCTTGCTTGCTGACGGCCGTCTGTACAGCGTGAGCCAGATGTTCGGGCAGACACAGGTGATCGACCTGGATGCGCTGGCGGCGTCCACGCCGGCTGCCGCGCCGCCGGACGCGGCCACGCCTGAAACCAGCCTTACGCCGACCGGGCGCGAAGTCGTGATTGCCGGCATGGTCGGGCAGGTGCACGACTACCGCTTTGGCAATCAAACACACGAGATGGTCACCTCCACCGACCCGCGCCTGTTGCTGGTGGCGCGTGCCCAGCACCTGCTGCTGCAGCGCCGGGTGGCGCGCAGCCATCCCGAGATTGCGGCGCGCGCGCAGCAGCGCTTCGAGGAGGACAAGACCGGTGGCCTGTTGCGCACCAGCGGCCCCTTCCCGATGGAGCTGGTGTCGCTGGAAGAAAAATCGCTGCCCTTCAGCCACTACACGCTGCCGCGCGGCGCGACGCTGATGCCGTTGCCGGCCGCCATGCCCGCCGCAGCCGCACCGGCCGCCGACAAGCCCGCGGCGACACCGGCGACACCGGCGGTGCCTGCCGCCCAGGCGCCGGCGGTGCCAGTCCCGGCGGCGCCGGCTGATCCGCGGCAGCTCATCGAGCAGATGCAGAAAAGCTGGGGTCTTTGAGCACTGGCTGCAACGCCTGCTTCAGCCAGCGCTCAAGCACGGCGTCTTTTGCGGCGCGAACCCTTTCCGGAGGCTGACGACATGAATATCTGGCCGCGCTGTGTGCTGTTGCTGCTGCTGTTGCCGATGGCGGCCCGCGGGGACGGCTGGCTTGGCATGACGCTGCACCCGCATGCGCAGGGCGTCGAGATCGTCGATCTGGCGCTGGCCGGACCGGCCGAGCAGGCCGGCGTGCGCATCGGTGACGTGCTGGTGGAGGCCGCCGGGAAGCCTGTGGCCAATACCGAGGCGCTGGTCCGCGTCATTGCGGCGCAACGCGACGGTCAGACGCTGACGCTGACGCTGCTGCGTGACGGGCAGCGCCTGAGTGCCAGTCCGGTCATCCGCCGCCGCCCGCCGCCCGATCCCTTCCAGCCCATGCCCAGCTTGCCGGAGATGGCGGGCGAGATCGGCCGTCTCAATGCCCTGCGTACTGAACTCGCCCCCGACCGCTTCAAGCCCGGCCTCACGGGCCAGCTGACGCGGCGCGGCGGCTTGCGCATCGATGGCGAGAGCGGGCGCTGCAAGGCGCGCGCACCGGCCATGGTCAGCCTGCGCGCCGAGCCCGGCGACTGGCCTTTTGACGTGGTGGCCTATGACGGCGAGCTCAATGGCTGCCGTTTCGACTCCGCTCCGACACTGGGCCTGATCCGCTTCCGCAATGGCAACTACTGGCTGGGCGCGGTCGGTGGCGACGAATTTCCGGTGCCGCTGGGACTGGGCGAGCGCAGTCTTGGGGACATGGTGCGCGTGGAGGAGTTGACGCTGGCGCCCGGTGTCAGCAAGCCATCGGCACAGGTCACGCTCCAGGACTTGCGCCTGCAACGCCACCTTGCTGAGCGGCACACGAGCATGCAGACCGTGCTCGGGCGCATGGATGCCCACGGCAATGCCGCTGACGGTTTTGTCGGCTGGCGCAGCGGCCGTCATTTCCGGGGCCGCCTGCAGGGCTTTGGGCCCGCCCAGGGCGTGATGACGCTGCCGGAGGGCCACCGGCTGACCGGCGTCATCGAGGCCGGTAATTACTGGCGCGCCGGCATGCTGGAGCTGGAACTCAAGTCCGCGGTGGCCGGCCTGCCGCCGGGACGCTACCGCCTGCCGGTGCCGGCAGAGCAGCGGATCGACCGTCTGCCGGCGTCGGCACTGCTGGCCGCTGCCCAGCCGCTGGATGGCGAGACTCTGGCGCGTGCCGGCAGCAACACGCGGGGCTGCCCGGCTCCGCGCGTCGTGCCGGCGGGCTGGGTGGCGTGGTGGCCGGGCTGCGTGCCCGGTGGCGAGGTGGCTGTCTACAGCCCGAGCGGGCAGGGCCGCCTGGTGTTTCCGGCGCGCGCCGAGGTGCCGGCGGTGCTCGAGTTCTATGCCGCCATGAGCGAGGGCGGGGCCTTGCAGCAGAGCCTGCAGGCCATGGTGTTCACGGCGCAGGCGAACGTCGAGGGCGAGGGTCGGTGGCGCGACGCGCGCGGCCAGTTGCTGTTCGAGGGGCGCTTTGTCGCCAATTCACCGCGCGACGGCTTTTGCCCGCGTCCTGCAGAGGAAGGCGGCGGTTTGGAGCCCTGCGAGTTCCGCGACGGCCAACGCGTGGATGCCCTGCATCACATCCGCCTGCAGCGGCTGGCGGCGCGCCGCGAGCAGGAAGCCTTTCTCGCCCGGCAGCAGGCCGAGGCGCGGGCCGCCGAGGCGGCACTGGCGGAGGCCCGCGCGCGCGAGCAGCCGGCGCCTGTGTCCGGCGGCGGCTTCCAGTGGGGCAAGCTGGCGGCCATGGGGGTGGGGGCGGCGATGGGTGGTGTCGGCAAGCTCGATGCCGAAACCCAGGCCCGCTTCATCGGCGGCATGATCTCTGACAGTGCCCCCGGCGTGGGTGGCGTCGGCAATACCCAGGCAGCCACCCGCCAGGCCGGTGCGCCGGCCGCGGGGGCCGCCGGTGCTGCCGACAGCGGTCTGCCGGTGAAGGACTTCGTGTTCAACTACACCTGTCCCGGGGACGCCACGCCGCGTTCGACCCGCTGGAAATACAGGACCGAGGCCTGCAACGAACGGCGCAAGGCTTACGCCGCCCGTGCCATGTGCAACGACATGGATGGCCTGGGGCCGCCCCCGACCTGCGAGTGAGCCGGATGGCCGGCGACCTGCGACTGTCCAGTGTCGCCGGCGCCGGGACTGGCTATCATGCGCGCCCCTGCCGACTGTTTGTCCGGAGCTGACATGGCCCGCCTTGCGATTGTTTACCACTCCGGCTTCGGCCATACCGCCCGGGTGGCCGAGCATGTGCGCCGCGGCGCGGCCGCAGTGGAGGGCGTCGAGGTGATGCTGTTCGCCGTTGATGCCGTCGACTGGAAAGCCCTGGATGCGGCCGATGCCATCGTGTTTGGTGCGCCCACCTACATGGGCAGCGTCTCGGCGGCCTTCAAGCACTTCATGGACCAGACCTCGCGGCAGTGGCTCAAGCAGCGCTGGCAGGACAAGCTGGCGGCCGGCTTCACCAATTCCGGCGGCCTCTCCGGCGACAAGCAGGGCGTGCTGCTGCAGTTGCAGACCTTCGCCGCCCAGCACGGCATGTTGTGGGTGCCGTTGCCGCTGATGCCCGAGGGTACCGGCCCCGAGGACCGCAACCGCCTCGGCTCCCACCTTGGCCTGATGACCCAGGCCGACAACGCCCCCGCCGAAATCACCCCGCCCGCCGGTGACCTGCGCACGGCCGAATGGTTCGGCCGCCATGTCGCCGAACGTGCCCTGCGCTGGGTGGCCGGCGCGGCCTGACTGGCAGCGCATCCTCTGCGTCGATGGCGCAGGCCCCGTATCTGCGTGCCGTGGCGCCGGGCGCGCATGGCCGGCGCGGCAAGCCCCCAGGCCGGTGCCGGGTTGACGGTTGCACATCGTGGCAGCGCTTGAGCTGCATCATTCTTTTCTTCCTGGCGGCAGTGGCTTCCTTGAATTGACGGTAACGGGCCCTATACCTAGGGCATTCCGTTCTGCCGTCTTCCGAGGACCGCCATGCGTATCGACCGCCTGACTGCAAAATTGCAGGAAGCCCTTTCCGACGCCCAGTCGCTGGCCGTCGGCCGCGACCATTCCGCCATCGAACCCGGGCACCTGCTCGCCGCCTTGCTGGCGCAGCAGGGCGGCAGCGTGCGTCCGCTGCTGGTGCAGGCCGGCGCCGATGCCGCGGCGCTCGCCCGCGAGCTGAACCGTCATCTCGACGACCTGCCGCGGCTGGCCACGGCCACCGGCGAGGTCGGTGTCGGCAGCGAGCTGTCGCGCGTGCTCAACCTCGCTGACAAGCAGGCGCAGCAGCGGGGCGATGCCTTCATTGCCAGCGAGCTGGTGCTGCTCGCGCTGTTCGATGCCAATGCCGCGGTGGCGAAAGTGCTGCAAAAAGCCGGCGTGCAGAAGGCGCGCCTGGAACAGGCGATACAGCAGGTGCGGGGAGGCGAGAACGTGAGCGATGCCAATGCCGAGGACAAGCGCCAGGCGCTGTCGAAATACACCATCAACCTCACCGAGCGCGCGGCCAGCGGCAAGCTCGACCCGGTAATCGGTCGCGACGACGAGATCCGCCGCACCATCCAGGTGCTGTCGCGGCGCACGAAAAACAATCCGGTGCTGATCGGCGAGCCCGGTGTCGGCAAGACGGCCATTGTCGAGGGCCTGGCGCAGCGCATCGTCAACGGCGAGGTGCCCGAGGGCCTGCGCAGCAAGCAGGTGCTGTCGCTGGACATGGGCGCGCTGATCGCCGGCGCCAAGTTTCGCGGCGAGTTCGAGGAGCGCCTCAAGGCCGTGCTTAACGAGCTGGCCAAGCAGGAAGGCAACATCATCCTGTTCATCGACGAGCTGCACACCATGGTCGGCGCCGGCAAGGCCGACGGTGCCATGGATGCCGGCAACATGCTGAAACCGGCGCTGGCGCGCGGCGAGCTGCACTGCGTCGGCGCCACCACGCTCGACGAATACCGCCAGTACATCGAGAAAGACGCTGCGCTTGAACGCCGCTTCCAGAAGGTGCTGGTCGACGAGCCGTCGGTGGAAGACACCATCGCCATCCTGCGCGGCCTCAAGGAGCGCTACGAGGTGCACCATGGTGTCGACATCACCGACCCGGCCATCATTGCCGCGGCGCGCCTGTCGCACCGCTATGTCACCGACCGCAAGCTGCCGGACAAGGCCATCGACCTCATCGACGAGGCCGCCTCGCGCATCCGCATGGAAATGGATTCCAAGCCCGAGGAAATGGACCGGCTCGACCGCAAGCTGATCCAGCTCAAGATGGAGCGCGAGGCGCTGAAGTCCGAAACCGATGCCGCCAGCCGCCAGCGCCTGGCCAAGCTTGAGGATGACATCGGCAGGTTCGAGCGCGAGTACGCCGATCTCGAGGAAATATGGAAGGCCGAGAAGGCCTCGCTCAAGGGCGCGCAGCAGGTGAAGGAGGAGCTGGAAAAGGCCCGCATCGACTTCGAGGCGGCGCGCCGTGGCAACGACCTCGAGAAGATGTCGCGCCTGCAGTACGCCACCATTCCCGAGCTGGAAAAGCAGCTGGTGGCGGCGCAGTCGGCCGAAACCACCGAACACACGCTGCTGCGCAACCGCGTGACCGACGAGGAAATCGCCGAGGTGGTGTCCAAGGCCACCGGCATTCCCGTGGCCAAGATGCTGGAGGGCGAGCGCGACAAGCTGCTGCGCATGGAAGATGCCCTGCACCGGCGCGTGATCGGCCAGCACGAGGCCGTGGTGGCGGTGGCCAATGCCGTGCGCCGCTCGCGTGCCGGCCTGTCCGACCCCAACCGGCCGAACGGCTCCTTCCTGTTCCTGGGCCCGACCGGCGTCGGCAAGACCGAGCTCACCAAGGCGCTGGCCAATTTCCTGTTTGATGCCGACGACGCCATGGTGCGCATCGACATGTCGGAGTTCATGGAAAAACACTCGGTGTCGCGCCTGATTGGCGCGCCGCCCGGGTATGTCGGTTACGAGGAAGGCGGCTACCTGACCGAGGCCGTGCGTCGCCGGCCCTATGCCGTGGTGCTGCTCGACGAGGTGGAGAAGGCGCATCCCGATGTGTTCAACGTGCTGCTGCAGGTGCTGGAGGACGGCCGCCTGACTGATGGCCAGGGGCGCACCGTCGACTTCCGCAACACCGTGGTGGTGATGACCTCCAACCTCGGTTCCGACCTCATCCAGTCGATGACGAAAGAAGAGCAGTACGAGGAAATGAAGACCGCGGTGATGGAGGTGGTGGGCCGGCATTTCCGTCCCGAGTTCATCAACCGCATCGACGAGGTGGTGGTGTTCCATCCGCTGGCTGAATCGCAGATCCAGGGCATTGCCGAGATCCAGCTCGAGCGCCTGCGCGCCCGTCTGGCCGATCGCGAGCTTCGTCTTGAGATGGGCGAGGGCGCGATGCAGCGGCTGGTCGCCGCGGGCTACGATCCGGTCTACGGTGCCCGTCCGCTGAAGCGCGCCATCCAGACGCTGCTCGAGAATCCGCTCGCGCAGCAGTTGTTGGCGGGCGATTTCGTGGCGGGGGACACCATCGTCGTCGAGGAAGAGCACGGCCGCTTCAGCTTCGGCAAGAAGCGCCTGCACTGAGGCGTGTGGTTTGGCCTGCAGCCGGCAACAAGCCGGCTGCAGGCATTTTGACAGGGGAATTCCATGAGCATCCGCGTGCACAAGGCGCCGGTGGGCAAGCTGGCCCAGACCATCGAGATTGATCCGCATACGCTGCTGACCGATGTCAGCACAGGGGAGGGCGGCGACAGCCTGGCGCCCGATCCGCATGCGCTGCTCGATGCCGCCCTCGGCGCCTGCACCGCGCTCACGCTGAAGCTGTTTGCTGCCCGCAAGGGCTGGCCACTGGAAAATGCCGATGTGCTGGTGACGCACCAGGAGACGCCCGGCCACTACCGGCTGCAGCGCCAGATCACGCTGCACGGGCCGCTGGATGCCGAGCAGCGCCAGCGCCTGCTCGAGATCGCCAACAAATGCCCCATCCATCGCGTGCTCTCGGGCGAGATCAGCATCGAGACGGCGCTGGTGCAGTAAGGGCGGCGACTGCGCTGCCGGCAGGCTGAACATTGCCGCCATGGCTGCCGCCGCGCTGCCGCTGCTATCATGCCCGCCCCGCTGTCCCGAGC
>DAIRDY010000055.1:0-9559 GCA_036795935.1 Moraxellaceae bacterium
GGCGAACAGACGGAAACGACCGTTCACGGAGGGTGAACGGGTTCAAATTTCAGTGACTTAGCGCTGTCTGCGGATGAGCGGCAGGCCATGGCGATGGACGTTTTTTGACCGCCTTTCGCCCCTGAAGACCCACCTTTTGTCAGACAGGACGCACCGGGATGCGCAGTTCCTTCGGCATCGAGAACACCACGTGCTCGGGACGGCCATCCAGTTCCTCGGGCAGCTCGCCCCCCCACTCGCGCAGGCGCGCCACCACCTGCTGGATCAGTACCTCGGGGGCCGAGGCACCGGCGGTCAGGCCCACCACGGCCACGCCGTCGAACCAGTCCCGCTGCATCTGCCCGGCATTGTCGATCAGGAAGGCCCGCGCCCCCATGCGCTCGGCCAGCTCGCGCAGGCGGTTGGAGTTGGAGGAGTTGGGCGAGCCCACGACCAGCACCACCTGCGCATCGGCGGCCAGCTGCTTGACCGCATCCTGGCGATTCTGGGTGGCATAGCAGATGTCGTCCTTGCGCGGGCCCTGGATGGCCGGGAAGCGGGCACGCAGGGCATCGATGACGCGCGAGGTGTCGTCCACGGACAGCGTGGTCTGGGTGACGAAGGCCAGCTTCTGCGGGTCGCGCACGGCAAGGGCCGCGACATCGGCCTCGTCCTCGACGAGATAGATGTCGCCACCGGCCCGGCGGTCGTACTGGCCCATGGTGCCTTCGACCTCGGGATGGCCTTCATGGCCGATCAGGATGGCCTCTACCCCAGCCTTGGCATAACGAGTGACCTCTATATGCACTTTGGTTACCAGCGGACAGGTGGCATCGAAGACCTTGAGGCCGCGTCGCGCCGCCTCGTCCTGCACCGCCTTCGACACGCCATGCGCGGAGAAGATCACCACGCCGTCATCGGGCACCTGGTGCAGCTCCTCGACAAAGACGGCACCCCGCTGGCGCAGGTCGTCGACCACGAACTTGTTGTGCACGACCTCGTGGCGGACATAGATCGGCGGCCCGAACACCTCGAGCGCCCGGTTGACGATCTCGATGGCGCGGTCGACACCGGCACAGAAACCGCGCGGATTGGCGAGCTTGATCTTCATTTCTGTCACTCCACGGCGCCTTGTAGCTGCGGCTTCATCCGCACGATAGCCCTTCAGTCCGGTACTGTCCCCGCGTGCAGGAAGCGGGTGCCCGGCGTGCGGATGAAGCCGCACCTACAACCGCCTGCAGGTTCATGATGACGGGCCAGCAACAGCCATCGCGCACGAGCACTCAGGCCAGGCGCACCGGGTTGGCATCGGCATCCATCACGCGAATGATGTCCACCTCGAACACCAGCTCACGCCCCGCCAGCGGATGGTTGAAATCGACGGTGACGGTGTCGTCGTCAAAGGTCTTGACCACACCCGGCAGCTCGCCGGACTTGTCGGCAAACGAAATCACCATGCCAGCCTCCAGCGCCATGTCGCTGAACTGCACGCGGGTGAACACCTGCTGGTTGTCCGGGTTCCAGTCGCCGAAACCGCGCTTCGCATCCAGCACCACCGAGCGGCGGTCACCGGCACGCAGGCCGATGATGGCCTGCTCGAAGCCGGGCAGCAGGCTGCCGTCACCCACGGTGAACTCGGCAGGCGCCTCGCGCCCGCGCGTCGAATCGACCAAGGTACCGTCGGGCAGGGCCACCGAGAAGTGCAACGTGACCCGTTTTCCCGGTCCGATGCGCTCAGCGCTGCTCATCTGCGCCTCCGCCGGCATTCAGCGCCTCCCGGCGCTTTTCCAGGAACAGCGAGTCGATGATCAGCATGGCCGCACCCACGCTGATGCCCATGTCGGCCACATTGAACGCCGGAAAATGCCAGCTGCCATAGTGCACATGGATGAAATCGACCACATAGCCCAGCAGCATGCGGTCCCAGAGGTTGCCGAGCGCCCCCCCCAGCACCAGCGCCAGCGCGCAGGCCAGGAATTTCGCGTTGGCCGGCAGGTGCTTCAGCCACCACAGGATGCCGCCGCTCACCGCGACGGCAATCCCGGCAAAAAACCAGCGCTGCCAGCCGCCGGCATCATGCAGGAAGCTGAAGGCGGCACCGTAATTGTGGGCCAGCGTCCAGCTGAACACCGGCAGCAGGTTGACGGACTCGCCGAGGTCCATGGTGCGGGAAAAGTGCTGTTTGCTCACCCAGTCGAGAGCAAACACGGCCAGTGCCAACCACAGCCAGGCAAGGTTCTTGCGGGTTTGTGCATTCATGTTCAACGGCTCATCCGGCTCAGGCATAACGACGCTGTTCGCCGGGACCGCCCGGCAGGTTGTCGACACAGCGACCACAGATGTCAGGATGCCCGGCATGGCTGCCGACATCGGCGCGGTAATGCCAGCAGCGCGCGCACTTGCGATGCGCCGACGGCGAGACCTTCACGCGCAGGCCGTCTAGCTCGGTGGCAACGCCTTCCTCCTTCGCCGACGCATGCACACGTACCGCCGAGGTGATGAGCACGAAACGCAGTTCCTCACCCATGGCGGCAAGGGCCTGCTGGCGTGCCGGCGACACATAGAGGTCGACCTCGGCGGAGAGCCCGGCGCCGACCTCCTTGCGGTTGCGCGCCTCCTCGATCTCCTTGTTGACTGCGGTTTTCACCGCCATCACCTCGTCCCAGTAGGCACGGGTCAGCGTGATGTCGCTGCCGGATTCCGGCAGCGCCGCGAGCCCCTCGTACCAGGTGGCGAGTTGCACCGACTCGCTGCGCTCACCCGGCAGTACTGCCCAGATTTCATCGGCCGTGAAGCTCAGGATGGGCGCCATCCAGCGCGTGAAGGCCTCGGCAATGTGAAAGAGCGCCGTCTGCGCCGAACGCCGCGCCAGCGAATCCGGCTGCGTGGTGTACTGGCGGTCCTTGATGATGTCGAGATAGAAACCGCCGAGTTCGACCACGCAGAAGTTGTGCAGCTTGTGGTAGATCTGGTGGAACTGGAAGGCATCGTAGGCCGCGACGATGTCCTGCTGCAGCAGGCCGGCACGGTCGACCACCCAGCGGTCGAGCGCCAGCATGTCTTGCGTCGGCACCAGATGCTGTGCCGGATCGAAGCCGTTCAGGTTCGACAGCAAAAAGCGCAGCGTGTTGCGGATACGGCGATAGGTGTCGGACATACGGGTGAGGATTTCGTCGCTCACCGACATCTCGCCACGGTAATCGGTGGCGGCCACCCAGAGGCGGATGATGTCGGCGCCCAGCGTCTGCATCACTTTCTGCGGCGCCACGACATTGCCCACCGACTTGGACATCTTGCGGCCCTGGCCGTCGACGGTGAAGCCATGCGTCAGCACCGTGCGGAAAGGTGCGCTGCCGTTCGCTGCCAGCGCCGTCAGCAGCGAGGACTGGAACCAGCCGCGGTGCTGGTCCGAGCCTTCCAGATACAGGTCGGCCGGATAGCGCAGGCCGTCACGCGTGAGCACGCAGGAGTGCGTGACACCGGAATCGAACCACACGTCGAGCGTGTCGGTGACCTTGTCATAGTCTTTCGCGTCGTCGCCCAGCAATTCGGCGGGCGCGAGATCGAACCAGGCGTCGATGCCGCCCTGCTCCACTTTCTGCGCCACCTTTTCGATCAGCGCCACGGTGTCGGGATGCAGCGCACCGGTTTCCCGGTGCACGAACAGCGTGATCGGCACGCCCCAGGTGCGCTGGCGCGAGATGCACCAGTCGGGACGGCCCGCGATCATGCCCTCGATGCGCGCCTGGCCCCAGTCGGGCACCCACTGCACGCCGGGAATCGCCGTCATCGCGGCATCGCGCAGGCCGGCCTGGCTCATGCTGATGAACCATTGCGGCGTGGCGCGGAAGATGATCGGCGTCTTGTGGCGCCAGCAATGCGGATAGCTGTGCTGGATCTTCTTGTGCGCGAACAAGAGCGAGCGGTTGGCGCGCGAATGCTCCTTCAGCGTGGCGATGATGGGCTCGTTGGCCTTGTTCACATGCAGGCCGGCCAACGGCTGGCCTGCATGCAGGGGCGGCGTCGCCGGCAGGAACACGCCGCCACCGTCCACCGGGTTGTCAACCAGCAGGCCGTACTTGCGACCGATGATGTAGTCGTCCTGGCCGTGGCCAGGGGCGGTGTGCACGGCACCGGTACCGGAATCGGCCGTGACATGCTCGCCGACAATCACCGGCACTTCACGCGCAAAGAACGGATGCAGCAGCACCAGATGCTCGAGCGCGGCACCGGTGAGCGTGCCCAGCACCTGCACGTCGGTGGCTTCGTAGCGGGCAACGGCGCCCTCGACCAGCGCCTCGGCCACGACAAACGCACGGCGCAGGCCGCCGATGGTGGCCGCGACGACGGCATAGCGGAATTCCGGATGCAGGCTCACCGCCTGGTTGGCCGGCAAGGTCCATGGCGTCGTGGTCCAGATCACCACATCCACCGGCAGGTCGATGGCGGCAAGGCCGGCGCGCCGCGCGAGATCAGCCGCATCCTTCACCGGGAACCCGACATCAATGGCATGCGAGGCCTTGTCCTCGTACTCCACTTCCGCCTCGGCCAGCGCCGAACCGCAATCCATGCACCAGTGCACCGGCTTCAGGCCCTTGTGCAGGTGACCATTGCCGGCAATCTTGCCGAGCGCGCGGATGATGTCGGCTTCCTGACGGTAATCCATGGTCAGGTAAGGATTGAACCAGTCGCCGAGCACGCCCAGACGCATGAAGTCCGTGCGCTGCTTTTCGACCTGCGACTGCGCGTACTCGCGGCAGTGCTGGCGGAATTCGCGCGCGCTCACCTTCTCGCCGGGCTTGCCGACCTTTTTCTCGACATTGAGCTCGATGGGCAGTCCATGGCAGTCCCAGCCCGGCACATAAGGCGCATCAAAGCCCGACAACGTCTTCGACTTGACGATGATGTCCTTGAGGATCTTGTTCACGGCATGGCCGATGTGGATGTCGCCGTTCGCATAGGGCGGGCCGTCGTGCAGAATGAACTGCGGTGCGCCGCGGCGCGCCGCGCGGATTTTTTCGTAGAGCTTGTTTTCCTGCCAGGCGGCAACCATTGCCGGCTCGCGCGTGGCCAGGCTGGCCTTCATCGCAAAACCGGTTTCCGGCAAGTTCAGCGTCGGCTTGTAATCCACCGGCGTATTGTCAGTGCTCATCTGTCTGTTTCACTTATCGCAGGGCCGGCATGCAGCGTGCCGGCAATCAACGGCCGAAATAGGCGCGGGCATCGGCGATGTCGTTTTCCATCGCCGCCTTCAGTTCATCCAGCGAGGCAAACTTCAGCTCCTCGCGCAGCTTGTGCCGGAACACGACACGGATGCGGCGGCCGTAGAGGTCGCCGCTGAAATCCAGCAGATAGGTCTCGATGCGCTCGTCGCTGCCGTTGACGGTCGGACGGCGGCCGACACTGGCCACCGCCGGCAGCGGCGAGGCAGCAATGCCCTCCACCTCGACCGCGTAAATGCCGGACAGCGCCGACACAAGGCGCCGCGACGGCAGGTTGGCCGTGGGCACGCCCAGCGTGCGGCCGATCTTGTCGCCATGCATCACGCGGCCGCTGACGGCATAGGGCCGGCCCAGCAGCTGTTCGGCCAGCGCAAAATCGCCGGCCCGCACCGCCGCCCGGATGCGCGTGCTGCTGACACGCCCGCCCGCAAGCTCCACGGTCGCCGTGTTTTCCACCGCGAAACCGGCGCGCGCACCTGCGCCCTGCAGGAAGGCGAAATCACCGGAGCGGTCGCAGCCGAAGCGGAAATCGTCACCCACCACCAGATGCCGGCAACCCAGCGCCTGCACCAGCAAGGCATCGACAAACGCGGCTGCCGTATAGGCGCGGAAGCGCGCATCGAAACGCACGCAGAGCACACGTTCGACACCGGCCGCCGCCAGCGCCTCGATCTTGTCGCGCCAGTGCATCAGCCGCGCCGGCGCGGCCTGGCCCTGAAAGAACTCCTGCGGCTGCGGCTCGAAAATCATCACCGTGCCGGGCAGGCCAAGACGCCCTGCGGCGGCGTGCAGCTGGTCGAGGATGACCTGATGACCGCGGTGCACGCCGTCGAAATTGCCCACCGTCACCACGGAGCCGTGGTGGCGGGGCCGGAGGTTGGCGAGGCCGCGGATGACTTCCATCGCAGAATCAGGGACTTGGCTGAAAGCCGGGCAGTATAAAGAAAGACCGTCCCGGCGTCAGTGATGGCGTATCTCGCGCAGGCGGAAGCCGACGGCAAACAGCACGGCAAAATAGGCCGCCGCACCGGCCGCGCAGACGCCGAGGATGGCACCGGCCTTGGCCAGGCTGCCCTGGGCCAGCCACCACGCGGTGGCCGGGGTCAGCGCCAGCAGCACCGCCACCATCACCGCATTGGCCACGAGGTAGCGGCCCATGATCGGCCACCAGTGCCGCTCCAGCCGGTAGACCCCCCGCTGGTGCAGGCCGCGGTAAAGCAGGCCGGCATTGAGGAAGGCCGCCAGCGTGCTGGCCAGCGAGAGGCCGACATGCTTGAGCTCCCAGACCAGGATCAGGTTCAGCACCATGTTGGCGACCATGGCGATGATGCCGATGCGCACCGGCGTCCTCGTGTCCTGGCGCGAGAAATAGCCCGGCGCGAACACCTTGATCAGCATGAAGGCGAGGATGCCGCCGGACAGCGCCTGCAGTGCCGCCGCCGACTTGGTCACGTCCTCGGCATCAAACTTGCCGTGGTGGAACAGGGCGGCAATCAGCGGCTCGGCCAGCACACCCATGGCCAACGAGGCCGGCAGGCCGACCAGCACGATCACCTTCAGCGCCCAGTCGATGGTGCGCCGGAACTCGTCGTCCGACTTGCGCGCATGCTGGGCCGACAAGGACGGCAGGATGACCGTGGCCACGGCAATCCCGATCAGCCCCAGCGGCAGCTCGGTCAGGCGCTCGGCCGTGTACAGCCAGGACACCGAGCCCTCGACCAGGAAGGAGGCCAGGATGGTGTCCAGCAGCAGGTTGATCTGGCTGACCGAGACCCCGAACAGTGCCGGCACCATCAGCGTCAGCACCTGCTTCACGCCGGGGTCGGCAAAGTCCACCTTGGGCCGCGGCAACAGGTGCAGCTGCATCAGCGCCGGAATCTGGAAAGCCAGTTGCAGCACGCCGGCAAAGAGCACGCCCCAGGCCAGCGCCATCACCGGCTGCGCCAGCATCGGGGCGAGGAAGAGCGCACAGGAAATCAGCGTCAGGTTGAGCAGCACCGGAGTGAACGACGACACCGCGAAACGCCCGTAGCTGTTGAGGATGCCGCCGGCAAAGGCAGTCAGCGAGATCAGGAGCAGGTAGGGAAAAGTCAGCCGCAGCATGTCCGCGGCCAGGTCGAACTTGAAGGCATCGCCGCGGAAGCCGGGCGCAAACACGAAGATGATGGCCGGCGAGGCCACCACCGCAAACACCGTGAGACCGCCCAGGATGACGGTGAGGGAACCCGCCACGCGGTCCACCAGCGCCTTCACCTCAGCCTGGCCACGGGTGGTCTTGTATTCCGACAACACCGGCACGAAGGCCTGCGCAAAGGCGCCCTCGGCAAACAGCCGGCGCATGAAATTGGGAATCTTGAACGCCACCAGGAAGGCGTCCATCACCTTGTCGGCGCCGAAGGCATTGAGGAAGACCATGTCGCGCACCAGGCCGGCAATGCGCGAGAGCATGGTCATCGCGCTGACCACCAGCGTCGAACGCCAGAGGCTGCGGCGGGCGGGCGGAGTGGCGGCAGGAGGCGGCGTGACAGACATGGGGATTCCGGAGCAGCGGCGCGGTCAGCCGCAGGAGAAGCGGCGATGGTAGCGAAGCCCTGCCGCCGGCAACAGGGGCGCCGCGGTCATCCCCGCCCCTCCGTGCGCGTGCTGCCTGCTAGCCCGGATTATTCATGAGCCTGCGTCGCGAGGCGGTGCAGATGCGGTGCCTGCCGGGGTTTCGTGACCGAGGCGCGCGCAGGCGTACTCGACAGTACGTCGAGCACGCCGACCGAGGGAAAGCCCGGCAGGTGCCGTGGATGTGCCGCCGCAGTAGCAGGTTCATGAATAATCCGGGCTAGAATCGCCGGCCCTTAAGCCTTGCAGCCCGCCTCCCGCCCATGCGTCTCGACAAGCTGGTCGCCCACACCACGCCACACTCGCGCAGCGAGGTGCGCCGCCTGCTGCGCGCCGGCCGGCTGGCGGTGAACGGGCTACCGGCCCGCGACCCCGGCCAGTTGCTGCGCGCCGACGACGTGGTGACGCTGGATGGCAGCGTGCTGCGCCTGGCCGGTCCGCGCTATTACATGCTGCACAAGCCGCTGGGCGTGGTCTCGGCCACGACCGACAGCCATCACGTCACCGTGCTGGACCTGCTGGCAGGCATTGACCGGGAGGGCCTGCACCTGGCCGGCCGCCTCGACGCCGACTCATCAGGCCTCGTGCTGCTCAGCGACGACGGTGCCTGGTCGCATCGCGTGATGGCACCCGGCCGGCACGAAAAGCGCTATCGCGTGCGCACGGCGCGCCCGATCGCGGCAGACACCGCCCAACGCTTTGCCGAGGGCCTTGCGCTGCGCGGCGAGGAAGACCAGCCGACGCGGCCGGCCCGGCTCGAGGTGCTCGGCCCGCAGGAGGCACTGGTGTGGCTGGCAGAAGGCCGCTACCACCAGTTGCGGCGCATGTTTGCGGCCGTCGGCAACCATGTCGACGCACTGCACCGCGAGGCCGTGGCCGGGGTCGAGCTGGATCCGGCGCTGGCGCCGGGGCAGTGGCGGGCGTTGACCGCCGCGGAAGTCGCACAGGCCGGCGGACCGGCGCCCGGCCGCAGTTGACTTCGCCCGCCCCCCTCGGCAGAATTGCGCGCCTCGTTCCGGCCATGTTCCGGACACTGTACCGACACCCTTAATTCAGGAGAGCCACTGTGGCCAACTCTGCACAAGCCAAGAAGCGTGCTCGCCAGAACGACAAGGTGCGCGCACACAATGCCAGCCTGCGTTCGATGGTCCGCACCTACATCAAGAAGGTCGTGAACGCCATCGCCACCGGCGACAAGGCCGTTGCCCAGGCCGCCTACAACACCTCGGTCCCGGTCATCGACCGCATCGCCGACAAGGGCATCATCCACAAGAACAAGGCCGCCCGTCACAAGAGCCGCCTGAACGCCCAGATCAAGGCCCTCGGCTGATCCGGCGTCGCGTTCAGCAGGCGTCACGCCCTGCAAAAGAAAACCGGCCCTCGGCCGGTTTTTTTGTGCCCGGATTCCAGTGCCGACAGCCCCGTCGTCAGTCAGCCCCTGCGCGCCCGTCGCCTGCTGGGCGCGACCCCGGCCAACAGACCAGTACAACTCCCGCCAGCATCACCGCCATCCCCGCCAGCTCCACAACCTCCACCTGCTCGCCGCCCACCCATACCCCCAGCACCACGGCCACCACCGGATTGACATAGGCATAGCTGGTGGCCAGCGCCGGGCGCACATGCGCCAGCAGCCAGACATAGGCCGTAAAGCCGAGCAGGGAGCCGAACACCACAAGATAGGCCATGGCCCAGAGCGCCTGCGGCGCCACGTCCGCCGGCAGTTGCTCACCGCGCAGGAGGCCGGCGGC
>DAIRDY010000055.1:9659-11659 GCA_036795935.1 Moraxellaceae bacterium
AGGCCGGCGGCTGGCGCAGCTGCTTGCCCCAGATCGAACCGAAAGCCCAGAGCAGCGCCGCCGTCACCAGCAGCAGGCCGCCCGCCGGGCTGGCCGCGAGCTCCTGACCGCTGTTCAGGATGGCCACACCGGCAAGGCCGAGCGCAATGCCGACCCCGTCCTGGCGCAAGACCGGCTGTCCCCAGCAGCGCGCAAACAGCAGTGCAAACAGGGGCGTCAGCGACACGATCAACGCCGACATGCCGGAGCTCACGCCGCGCTCCATGGCCAGCCCCACCAGGCCGTTGCCGCCCAGCATCAGCAGGACACCCACCATGCCGGTCGCCAGCCATTCGCGGGCAGAGGGCCAGGCAGCGCCGCGCAGCCGCAGCAAGGCCAGCAGCAGCACGCCCGCCACCAGATAGCGCAGCCCCGACATCAGCAGGGGCGGCACGGCCTCGATGGCAAGACGCATGGCGAGATAGGTCGAGCCCCAGACCAGGTAGACCGAGAGCAGGGCCAGCAGGACAGCCAAGGGGGGACGACGGAACACGGGGCGCTCCGGAGCATGGGGGAACCCCTGAAAAACCGTGCTATCGGACACCCTGCTTCGTTGCGTCCTCACCCCCCTCGCCCATGCATTCGATATTTCTGGGGGATGCGGCGGGGCGCCTCGCAGGGCATCGCGCTATCACGCTTGTTCTGAGGTTCCTGAGCCCCTGCAGCCGCAGGGACATGGGGAAATCAGCGCGGCCACGCGCTCAGAGCACGACCAGATTGTCACGATGCATCAGCTCGGCATCGTCGACATAGCCGAGCAGGCTCTCGATACGCTCGGAGGGCTGGCCGGCGATGCGCCGTGCCTCGTCGGCGTTGTAGTTGACGAGACCCACGGCCACCGGGGCACCGGCCTCGTCGACACAGGCCACGATCTCGCCGCGCGAGAAACTGCCCTCGACAGCCTTCACGCCCACCGGCAGCAGGCTGCGCCCGCCCTGGCGCAGCGCGCGCACGGCGCCGGCATCGATGACCACGCGTCCGGCGTGCTGCAGATGCGCCGCCAGCCACTGCTTGCGCGCGACAAGGCGGTCCTGCTCGGGCAGCAGCAAGGTGCCGAGTTCCTCGCCGGCACGCAGGCGCACGAGAATGTCCTCGCCACGACCGCTGGCAATCACCGTGGCACAGCCGGAGCGCGCCGCCAGCCGGGCCGCGCGCACCTTGGTGATCATGCCGCCGCGGCCGAGCAGGCCGCCGCCGCCCGCCATGGCGAGCAGGCGCTCGTCCATTGCGCTCACCTCCGGCAGCAGCACCGCCGCCGGGTCATGGCGCGGATCGCGGTCGAACATGCCCTCCTGGTCGGTAAGGATGATCAGCGCATCAGCCTCGATCAGGTTGGCCACCAGCGCACCCAGCGTGTCGTTGTCACCAAAGCGGATCTCGTCGGTGGCGACAGTGTCGTTCTCGTTGATGACCGGCAGCACCTTCCACTCGATCAGCGTGCGCAGCGTGCTGCGTGCATTCAGGTAGCGCTGGCGGTCGGAAAGGTCGTCGTGAGTGAGCAGGATCTGGGCGGTCTGCACGCCATGCTCGCGGAAGTGCGACTCATAGACCTGCACCAGCCCCATCTGGCCGATGGCGGCACAGGCCTGCAATGCATGCACGGAATCAGGACGGGCGCGCAGCCCCATGCGCACCATGCCCTCGGCCACGGCGCCGGAAGACACCAGCACCAGTTCGATGCCCGCCTGCTGCAGGGCGACCATCTGCCGCACCCAGCCCGCCATCGCGGCATGATCCAGGCCCTGGCCGTTGGCGGTCAGCAAGGCAGAACCGATTTTCACCACCCAGCGGCGGCCGCGGGTCAGGCGCGGGCGTTGGCTTGTGCTCATGAAGGGAGTCCGGAAACAGAAGGCCGCCATTCTCGCGTCCGCCACCGGCGGCCACAAGAGAGCCGGCAGCGCACTTAACAGCTTGCTGAAAAATGCCCATCCTGGGCTTTTTCAGCCCGCGATTCCGGCGCA
>DAIRDY010000056.1:0-6458 GCA_036795935.1 Moraxellaceae bacterium
GCTTCCAGGAAAGCCAGTCCTTCATCCGCTGGTTCAAGCGTGTGCAGGGTGTGACGCCGGGAGAATTCCGCGGCCGTCAGGAGCCCGCCGGCGAGACATGCTGACGGCCTGCGGCCTCAAGCGGCGCCCCCGTTTTCATGACGTCACGCCGACTCCAGCCGCGCATACTGCGCGACCAGCCATTTGCTGCCGGCGTCGGTGAAATTCACCTGGATGCGCGCATTCGGGCCGTTGCCCTCGAATTTCAGGATGGTGCCCTCGCCAAAGCGCGGATGCCGCACCGCCTGCCCGAGCCGGAAGGCTCCGTCGCCGTCATCGCTGCCGCCGAGCCGCGACGGCGCGGTGCTGATGCGTGCTGACGGCAGGCTGAAGCCGCCGGCATTCTGCCCGGCGCGCACCTGCTCGATCAGGGCCACAGGAATCTCGCGCAGGAAGCGCGACGGCGCATTGTGCTTTTCGTCGCCATACAGGCGGCGGATTTCCGCATAGGTCAGCACCAGCTCCTGCATCGCGCGCGTGATGCCGACATAGCAGAGCCGGCGCTCTTCCTCGAGGTTGTTGTCCTGCAGCGCCATTTCGTGCGGGAACAGGCCCTCTTCCATGCCGGCCAGGAATACCAGCGGGAATTCCAGACCCTTGGCCGAGTGCAGCGTCATCAGCTGCACCGCGTCCTCGAATTCGCTGGCCTGCGCCTCGCCGGCCTCAAGGGCGGCATGGTCAAGAAAGGCCGCCAGCGCCGACGGCGCCTCTTCCTCGTCCCACTCGAACTCGCGCGCGGCGGCCACGAGTTCTCGCAGGTTTTCCAGCCGGCCCTGGCCTTTCTCGCCTTTTTCCTTTTCGTGATGCGCCCACAGGCCGGAGTCGTGGATCACCGCTTCGGTGCGTTCGTGCAGCGGCACGTCGGCGGTCTTGCGTTCAAGGTCGCTGACCAGGTCGGTAAAAATGCAGAGCTTGCTGATCACCGGCGCCGGCAAGAGGCGCTCGGCTTGTGCACGCTCGACGGTGCGCCACAGTGACACACCCAGTTCGCGCGCGAGCGCGCGCAGGGCATCCAGGCTCTTGTCGCCGATGCCGCGCACCGGCAGGTTGACCACGCGCTCGAAGGCGGTGTCGTCGTGCGGGTTGGCCAGCAGGCGCAGGTAGGCCACCGCATTGCGGATTTCCGCGCGCTCGAAAAAGCGCAGGCCGCCATGGATGCGATACGGCAGTTGCGCGCGGATCAGTGCCTCTTCCAGCACGCGCGACTGCGCGTTGGAGCGGTAGAGCACGGCAATCTCGCGGCGTGCGCGGCCGCGCTCCACTGCCTGCGCAATCTCGCGCACGATGTACTGCGCCTCGTCGAGATCGTTGAAGGCCGTGTAGAGCCGTATCGGCGCGCCTTCGGTGCCTTCGGTCCACAGCTCCTTGCCGAGGCGGTCGCTGTTGTGGGCAATCACGGCGTTGGCCGCGGCAAGGATGCGTGCGGTCGAGCGATAATTCTGCTCGAGGCGGACGATGTCGGCATCGGGGTAGTCGCGCTGGAACTCGCGGATGTTCTCGATTTTCGCACCGCGCCAGCCGTAGATGGACTGGTCGTCGTCGCCGACCACCGTCAGCATGCCGTCGTCGCCGGCCAGCATCCGGAGCCAGGCGTACTGCACGGCATTGGTGTCCTGGAACTCGTCGACCAGGATGTGGCGGAAGCGGCTGCGGTAGTGCGCAAGCAGCCGCGGCTCCTTCAGCCACAGTTCGTGGCTGCGCAGCAGCAGCTCGGCAAAGTCGAGCATGCCGCCGCGGGCACAGGCTTCTTCATAGGCCTGGTAGATGCGTGCCATGGTGGCCAGGAAGAGGTCGCCGTTGTGCTGGAGGCTGGCCGGGCGCCGGCCTTCGTCCTTCTGGCTGTTGATGAACCAGGCGGCCTGGCGGGCCGGCCACTTGTCCTCGTCCAGCGACAGTTCGCGGATCACGCGCTTGAGCAGGCGCACCTGGTCGTCGGCATCGAGGATCTGGAAGTTCTGCGGCAGCCCGGCCTCGGCCCAGTGCGCGCGCAGGAAGCGGTGGGCCAGGCCGTGGAAGGTGCCTATCCACAGCGCCTGCGCCGGCATGCCGAGCAGCGACTCCAGGCGGTGGCGCATCTCGGCGGCGGCCTTGTTGGTGAAGGTCACCGCCAGCACGCTCCACGGCGACAGGCCATGCTCCTGGCAGAACCAGGCAATGCGGGTGGTGAGGACACGGGTCTTGCCGGAGCCGGCCCCGGCCAGCACCAGCAGGTGCTGGGCGTCGGAGGTCACGGCCGCCGTCTGGGCGGGATTCAGCCCGGTGGTCGGGTTTGAGACTTTCATCGCACTATTCTATGGGAGTGCCGCGTAGTTTGGCTTTCGTAACAGGCTTGTGGAGGTCTCTTGTGTCCCGGGGCGGGCAGTAACACAAGATGTTGATATCCAAGGCGCTGAGCCCGGTGTTTTGTCGATTCCGGGTTAACAAGCCCTGAACG
The DNA here is from genome assembly GCA_036795935.1 of Moraxellaceae bacterium. Lineage (GTDB taxonomy): Bacteria > Pseudomonadota > Gammaproteobacteria > Pseudomonadales > Moraxellaceae > UBA2031. The sequence continues at coordinate 2,474 of DAIRDY010000056.1, forward strand.
GGGGTGCTATCTTCCCCGGCACTTGTGAACTGACTCGCAGTCCCCCCCGGCCACGGACGCCTCCGCATAATAAGAAGTAGATTGGAGCAGATGTCGTATGTCCGTGAATCACGACAACGATAGTCCCGCCCTGCCCGCAAACGGCGCCGCTGCAGACACCCTCGATGTCATGCAGACCCGCCTCATTTACGAGCAGTTGCCGGCTTTTATTGTCGTTTCCGTCATTTCTGCCTTCGCCACGGTCGCCCTGTACTGGAATGACCCGCTGGTGACCCACCTGCAGCTGCAGACCTGGCTGGGCCTGTTCCTGGGCTTCATGCTGGTGCGCGTGGTGGTGATCTGGCAGGTACGCCAGGCGACGCTGGAGAGCCCGGCCCGCATGCGGCTGCTGGTCGGCCTGTCGGCCGCCGTCACCGGCAGCTTCTGGGGCGTGGCCAGCATCCTGTTCAACCCCGAGCTGTTCCCGGCCGACGGCCCGGTCTATTACCAGCAGGCGCTGTTCGCCGCCTTGCTGGCCAGCCAGTGCATCGCCGCCATGGCCTGCTACTCGGCCCACCTGCCGTCCTTCCTGATTTTCCTGGCCTGCTCGCTGCTGCCCGGCCTCGCCCATGTGCTGCTGAACCCCTCGCCCACGGCCTATGCCCTGGCCGGCATCGGCGGCCTGCTGACCGTCTTCCTGATCGTCTCCACCCGCCGCATCAACCTGACCACGCTGTCCGCGCTCAGGCTCAGGCTGCGCAACGAGGACCTGATCCGCTTCCTCGAAAGCTCCAAGTCGGAAATGGAAAGCATCAACCAGAAGCTGGCGCTGGAAATCTACGACCGCAAGAACGCCGAAGTGCGCCTGCAGGAAGTGAACGACACGCTGGAGCGCAAGGTAAACGAGCGCACACAGGCACTGTCGACGCTGAACGACGCGCTGCGCCAGAGCCAGGAGCGCCTGTCACTGGCCATTGACGCCTCCGGCATCGGCCTCTGGGACTGGAGCCTGCCCACCGACGACATCTACCACTCCAATTTCGAGCAGCTGCTGGGCTATTCAAGCAAGGAGCTGACCGGCTTCATGGGTCACCTGAAGCCGCTGGTGCACCCGGACGACTATGCGCTGGTGAAGAAGGCCATCGTGCTGCACCTGCGCAAGCGCACCCCGATCTACGAAGTGCAGTACCGCATGCGCCACCGCCGCGGGCACTGGATCTGGGTGGAAGACAACGGCCGCGTCGTGGCCTGGAACGAGGAAGGCCGTGCCATCCGCATGATCGGCACCCGGCGCGACATCACCAAGGAGCGCGAGCTGGAAGAGCGCCTGCGGCTGTCGGCGTCGGTGTTCCACCAGGCGGCCGAGGCCATCTTCATCCTCGACCGCGAGTTCCGCATCATCTCCATCAACCCCGGCTTCACGCAGATCACCGGCTATACCGAGGCCGAGACCGTGGGCACCCGGCTGATGGATTCGCGCCCGCACTATCCCGACGTGCAAGGCCACTATGCACAGGTGATGCAGGCACTGCAGCAGAACGGCGAATGGCAGGGCGAGTTCACCGAATACCGCAAGAACGGCGAAGCCTTCCCGCAGTGGCTGCACGTGACCTCGGTGCGCAACGACGCCGGCGACATCACGCACTACATCGGCATCTTCAACGACATGACCTCGCGCCGCGAGGCCGAAGAGCGCCTGCGCTACCTGTCCAACTACGACAAGCTCACTGGTTTCGCCAACCGCAACCTGTTCCGTGACCGCCTACACACGGCCATCTCGCATGCGCGCGACCGCAACAGCCAGGTGGCGCTGCTCTACATCGACCTCGACCGCTTCCGCCAGATCAACGACACCCTGGGCCATGAAGTCGGTGACGAGCTGCTGAAAAAGGCGGCCAAGCGCATCAGCTCGGTGGATGCGAACGTCGACACCATCTCGCGCATCGGCGGCGACGAATTCACCATCATCATCGACGACTACCAGGACCGCGCGGCGCTCGAGCATTATTGCGAACGCATCATCGCCGAGCTGCGCCGCCCTTTCCGCATCGCCGAACACGAACTCCTGCTGGGCGCCTCCATCGGCATCTCGGTGTTCCCGGAAAACGGCCGCGAGCTGCAGATCCTGCTCAATCATGCCGACATCGCCATGCACCAGGCCAAGCGCCTGGGCGGCAACACCACCAAGTTCTACACCGCCGACCTGCGCGTGGCCTCGATCGAGCAGCTCAACCTCGAGACCAGTCTGCGCAAGGCCATCTTCCGCGACGAATTCGTGGTGCACTACCAGCCCAAGATGCATATCGCCACCGGCCGCATCACCGGTGTCGAGGCCCTGGTGCGCTGGGCACACCCGACGCTGGGCCTGCTGCACCCGGCCGAGTTCATCCCGCTGGCCGAGGAAACCGGCCTGATTTCCGCCATCGGCGAGCTGGTGATGGACAAGGCCTGCCGCCAGGCCCAGGTCTGGCGCGAGAGCGGCCTCGGCCACATCCGCACCTCGGTCAACATCCCGGCACAGCAGGTACGCAAGGGCAACCTGGTGCAGGTGGTCAAGCGCGTGCTCGACAACACCGGCCTCGACCCGCACCTGCTCGAGCTCGAACTCACCGAGTCCTCGCTGATGGAAGAAAGCGACAGCGTGCTTGCCATGCTCAACGAGCTGCGCGGCATGGGCGTGGAAATCTCACTCGACGACTTCGGCACCGGCTATTCCTCGCTGAGCTACCTGAAGCGCTTCCCCATCGACACGCTGAAGATCGACCAGGCCTTCGTGCGCGACATCGGCACCAATGCCGACGACGAAGCCATCACCCGCGCCATCATCGCCATGGCGCACAGCATGGGCATGGAAGTGGTGGCCGAGGGCGTGGAAACACAGGTCCACCTCGATTTCCTGACCCGCGAGGGCTGCGACTACATCCAGGGTTACCTGCTGAGCCGGCCGGTACCGGACGAGGAAGTCAGCAGCCTGCTGCGCCGCCAGGCCTCCTGAGGCAGCGGCTCCGGAAGCCCGGCCTTGCGCCGGGCTTTTTCTTGCGCGAGCGGTGGGCCCGGGCACCGCCGAATGCCGGCTGCGGGCGACGAATGCCGACCCACCGCCGGCCGTCACGGCCTAGCATGACGGTCGCCGCCCGCGGCGGCGCACACACAGAACAAGAAAACGGAAACGCCATGACCCTGCCCGCCCTGCTGCAGCGCCTGCTGCCGCTCGCCACGCTCCTGCCCGCCCTCGCCAGTGCCCAGCTGTTCTGCGTCTGGGATCCGCTCGGGGCCCAGGGCGATGCCTACGGCATGATGCGCGACTACGTGCTCAGCGCGAAGAACTGGGGCGCCGACATCACGCTGCGCGCCTATACCGACGAGCGCGTGGCCGCCGAAGACTTCAAGGCCGGCCAGTGCGATGGCGTGCTGATCACCGGCCTGCGCGCACGCCAGTTCAACAAGTTCGCCGGCAGCCTGGATTCCGTCGGCGCCATCCCGAGCTACACGCATTTGCGCGACGTCATCGACCTGCTGGCCGACCCGCGCCTGGCCAACAACCTGACCACCGGCAATTACGAAATGGTGGGCGCGGTGCCCATCGGGGCCGGGTACTTCTTCGTCAACGACCGCAACATCAACGATCTGGCCAAGGCTGCCGGCAAGAAGGTCGCCGTCTTCGACTGGGACAAGTCGCAGGAAGAAATGGTGCGCATGATCGGCGCGCAGCCGGTGTCTGCCGATGTCACCACCTTTGCCGGCAAGTTCAACAATGGCCAGGTCGACATCGTGGTGGCGCCGATCTATGCCTACAAGGCGCTGGAGCTGTACAAGGGCCTCGGCAGCAAGGGCGCCATCGCGCGCTATCCGGTGATGCAGATCACCTTGCAGCTGATGATACGCAAGGACCGTTTCCCGGCCGGCTTCGGCCTGAAAAGCCGCGAGTACGTGGCGCGCCAGGTGCCGCGCTTCTTCGGCCTCGTGCGCAACACCGAGCGCGAGGTGGAGGCAAAGTACTGGATGA